>CANGRN010000196.1 GCA_947455695.1 Alphaproteobacteria bacterium | reverse complement strand
GCCTGCGCAGCGGGCGCCACCGGCGCGGACCTCAAAGGCCGGGTGCGGCTCATCATGACGGGCGCGGCGGCGCGCCGCCTGGGCGCCGGCAAGCGCGTGGCTCTGGCGGGCGCGGGTGTCCTGGCCCTGGCATTGCCGATAGCAGCGGGCTTCCTGGCGTCTCCCCTGGCGGTGGACGTGCAACGCAAGGTCGCGACCTTGCGCACCCAGGTGACGGAAAACATCGTCCGCAATGTCGCGGCGGTCAGCCAGCAGATCGGCGTGACGCCGGTGCAGGTACAGGCGCGCCGCCTGCCGCGCATGCTGGTGGTGACGGCGCCCGCGCCGGTTGCGTTGCCGGACACCGCGCCGGCCCAGCCGCAGGCGCCCGCCCTGGCGATGGCGCCACCACCCGCCCCCGGTCCCAATGCCGACACCAGCGCCGAAGCGGCGCCCACGCCTCCCGCTGCGCGGGACGGCACACGCGAAGCCGTGCTGGCGCTGTATCCCAGCGGCGCCGGCGAGCCCGAGGCCATCACCTGCCGCGTGCCCCAGCTGTTGCCCGGCTCGCGCCTGCCCGGTCCCGAAGTGTGCAAGGTCAATCGCGTCTGGGCGCAGTTGCGCGCCGAGGGCAAGGATATCAGCCCTGACGGCACCACGGTGATCGCCACGCTGTCGAATGGCCGGGTTACGCAGGCGGGCTGCATCAACAACCTGCCCATGCTGGTCCGCCTCAGCAACCCCACCCTGTCCTACGCCTGCCGCTAGGCATGCGCGCGGGCCTGATCGCCGCGCTGTTCTGTCTGGCTGCGACCGGCGCAACCGCGCAGACCAACTGTGGTCCGCTCAAGCTTCTTTCCGCCCAGCAGATGGCCCATTTCGGCGCGACCGACGTGATGGTAGTGCCGGTCCTCCTCGACGGCGTGGAAAAGGGGATGATCTTCGATACCGGCGCGGACACGACCCAGCTGTCGCGCGCCGCGGCCGAGGAATTGAAGCTGAACATCCACCGCTCCCGCGACCGGATGCATGCCGAGGCGCGCGACGTCAGCGGCAATATTTCCACCAGCGCCGCGACGGTCCACAGCCTGTCCTTCGGCAAGGTCCAGCTCGAGGATATCGAGCTGCATCTGTGGCCCGATCCGGAGTTTGGCCGCACCACGCTCTTGCTGGCGGGTGTGCTGTCGCGCGATCTGCTGTTCGATTACGACGTGGATGTGGATTTCGGCACCGGCATCCTCAAGCTCTTTTCCAAGGATCACTGTTTCGGCGCCATCGACTACTGGCATCCACCGGCCGCCGCCATGCGCATCGCCATCCGGGACGGCCATGTCCATATCCCGGTGAGCCTGGACGGCCATGCGCTGGACGCGGTGATCGATACCGGCTCGCAATACACCATCCTCAGCCTGCCGGTGGCCAGGCGCCTGTTCGGCCTGTCGCCGGATTCGCCGGGCGTGACGCCGCTGGGCGTGGTCAACAATGACCCGGCCCTGAACAGCTACATGCATACCTTTGCCAGCCTGTCCTTTGGCGGGGTGACGGTGCTGACACCCGACATGATGCTGCTGCCCGACCGGATGGCGCGCGGCGGCGACCGCGTCCAGCAGACCCGCAACCGCGCCTTGCTCAACACCGCACTGCCGGACATCACCATCGGCATGGATGTGCTGCGGCACCTGCACATCTACCTGGCGCCGGACGAGCGCAATTTCTACGTCTCGGAAGCCGGCAAGCCCTGAGTTGCAACGACGAAATCGCCTGCCAGATGGAGCAGGCCCTCAGGGATGATAACTACTCAGCCGGCATCGGCGCCGCGCCGCGGCGGCGGACCTTGCGGCGCTGCATGCGGGTGCTGAACCGGTCCAGGTAGGAATAGATCACCGGCGTGATGTAGAGGGTCAGAAGCTGCGACAGCAGAAGGCCGCCCGCCACGCACAGTCCCAGCGGACGGCGCGATTCCGCGCCCGCGCCGCTGCCGAAGGCGATGGGCAACGTGCCCATCAGCGCCGCCATGGTGGTCATCATGATGGGGCGGAAGCGCACCACGGCGGCTTCGTAAATCGCCTGTTCGGGCGTCACGCTGGTATCGCTGCGCTGCTTGTTGATGGCGAAGTCGATCATCATGATCGCGTTCTTCTTGACGATGCCGATCAGCATGATCAGGCCGACAAAGGCATAAAGCGTCAGCGACATGTCCACCGGCGTGATGCCGGCCAGGAACAGCAGATGCGCGATCCACAGGGTGAGCAGCCCGCCGACCGCCGCGCTGGGCAGGCCCGACAGGATGGTCAGGGGGTGGATGAAGCTTTCATAGAGGATGCCCAGGATGATGTAGACCACCACCATGGCGATCAGCAGCAGCGCGCCCATGTTCTTGGTGGAGTCCTCGAACGCCGCCGCCGTGCCCTGGAAATTGCCCTGGATGGAGGCGGGCATGCCGATATCCTCGCCGGCCTTGCGGATGCCGGTCACCGCATCCGACAGCGCCTTGCCCGGGGCCAGGTCGAAGGAAATCGTCACCGCCGGGATCTGGCCCGAATGGTTGACCGACAGGGGAACGGTGCTGGCGGTCATGTCGGTCACCGCGGTCAGCGGCACCAATGTGCCGCCCGTGCCGGTGATGTAGAGCCGGTCCAGGGCCGAAGCATCGCGCTGATAGCGCGGCAGCAGCTCCATGATCACTTCATACTGGTTGGACGAGGTGTTGATCTGGGAGACGCGCTGGCCGCCAAAGGCCGAGCCCAGCGCGGTTTCGATCTGCAGCGGCGACACGCCGAACGCGGCGGCGCGGTCGCGATTGATCTTGACCTGCACCGACGGCATCGCCGCTTCATTGTCGGACGTGATGTCGACAAAGCCGGGCTGCTTGCGCAGCGCGTCCATCAGCAGGTCGGAATAGGTTTTCAACTGACCCAGATCCAGACCCTGCAAGGTGTACTGGTAGGTGGAGCGCGCCATGCGCGCGCCCAGGCGGATGGCCGGCGGGTTGGTCAGGAACACATTGACGCCGGCGATGCGCGAAACCTTGGGCCGCAGGCGGCGGATGATCTGCTCCGGCGTGGACTTGCGGGTGCTCAGCGGCTTGAGCTTGATCATGAACAGGCGGGCATTGTTGGTGCCGGCGCTGCCATTGGAGCCTTCCATCTGGCCCAGCACGCCTTCGATGTCCGGATCCTCGCCAATGATTTTCATGGCGCGCTTGGTGTAGATCGCCATCTGGGTGAAGCTGGTGCCGTTGGCGGCCTGGATGGCGCCCTGCAACCGGCCGGTATCGTCGGACGGCAGGAAGTCCTGCTGCATGATGGAGATCATCAGCACCGAGGCCACAAGGCTGCCGAAGAACACGCCGATGATGGCGCGCGGATGGGTGATGCTCCAGCGCAGGGTGCGGTCGTAGAAGGCCTGCACCGCGTTGAAGCTGTTTTCGCTCCAGCGATAGAAGACATTGTGCGCCTGGCCATGCTCGTCCTTGAGGATGCGGGCGCACAGCATGGGCGTCAGGGTGATCGAGATCACGCCGGAGAACAGGATCGCCAGGATGATGGTGACGGCAAATTCGTGCAGCAGCCGGCCGACAATGCCGCCCATGAAGACGATCGGAATGAACACCGCCGCCAGGGAGATGGTCATGGACAGGATGGTAAAGCCGATTTCGGAGGAGCCCTTCATCGCCGCGTCATAGGGCTTTTCGCCCAACTCGATATGGCGGACGATGTTTTCCAGCATCACGATGGCGTCATCGACCACAAAGCCGACCGACAGGGTCAGCGCCATCAGCGAAAGATTGTCCAGGTTGAAGCCGAAGGCTGCCATGCCGGCGAAGGTGCCGATGATGGCGATGGGCAGCGCCAGCGACGGGATGATGGTGGCGGATATGCGCCGCAGGAATACGAAAATGACACCCACCACCAGGAAACCGGCGATCAGCAAGGTGGTCTGCACATCCTCGATCGAGGCGCGGATCATCTGGCTGCGGTCGAACACCACATCCATCTGCACCGAAGGCGGCAGGTTCGCCTGGAACTGCGGCAGGATCTTCTTGATGGCGTCGGTGACCGCCACGACATTGGAGCCGGGCTGGCGGAAGATGGCCAGCACGATGGCTTCGTCATTCTTGTACCAGCTCTTGCCATAGGGATTTTCCAGCCCGTCTATGACGCGCGCCACGTCCTTCAGGCGCACGGCGCTGCCGTTCTGGTAGGTGACGATCTGGTTGTTGAATTCCGCGGCGTTGTTGAGCTGCCCGCCGGTATGGATGACGGTGGAGCGGGTGTCGCCGTTCAGCGCGCCGGTGGCCAGGTTGACGTTGGCGTTCGCCACGGCGGTAACCAGCTTGTCGATGCCGATCTGCCGGGCGGCCAGCGCCGCGGGATCGGCCTGGATGCGGACCGCATATTTGGCGGTG
>CANGRN010000195.1 GCA_947455695.1 Alphaproteobacteria bacterium | reverse complement strand
AGCGACCGGGCGCTGGTGCTGGACGGCGCCGACGCACAGGGCTGGAACGACCGCGGCAATATCCTGCAGGACATGAACCGGCACGAAGACGCCATCCAGGCGTATGACCGGGCGCTTGTCCTGCGTCCAGGTTACCTGGAAGCCCTGACCAATCGTGGCACCGCGCATCGGGACTTGTTGCGGTTCGCTGACGCCTTGGCCGATTTCGACCAGGTTTTGTCCCGCGACGGCGGCCATGCGCTGGCGCACTGGTCCAAAGGCATCGTCAAGCTGATGTCCGGGGATCTGGCGGAAGGCCTTGCTCTTTATGAATGGCGCAAGCGATTGCCCGCACCGATCGAAGCGCGAAACTATGCTCAACCGCTCTGGACAGGCGCCGAAGACATCGCGGGGAAGACCCTGTTTTGCTACATCGAACAGGGCCTGGGCGACACCATCCTGTTCTTCCGGTTTGCCCTGATGGCGCGCGCGCGGGGCGCGCGCGTGATCCTGGCGGTGCAGGACCCGATTGTGCCGCTGATGCGCGATGCCGGCGGCGATATCGAAATCCTGGGCAGTGCGAGTGTGCCGCCGGCCTTCGATTATCACAGTCCCCTGATGAGTCTGCCGCTGGCATTCGGCACGACGCGCGAGACGATCCCCGCGCCCATTCCGTACCTGAAAGCACAAGCAGGTCGCGTCGAACACTGGCGCGCGCGCATCGGCACCGAAGGCTTCAAGATCGGCATCTGCTGGCAGGGCGCCGCCAGCATCGCGAACCGTTCATTTCCGCTGTCGCTGCTGGCGCCGATCTCCGAAATGAAGACGGTGCGCCTGATAAGCCGGCACAAAGGCGCAGGCACCGGGCAGGTCTCCGGCCTGCGCGTGGAAACGCTGGGCGATGATTTCGACTCGGAAAACAAGGCGTTTCTCGACAGTGCCGCGGTGATGCAAGCCTTGGATCTGGTGATCACCCCGGACACGTCCCTGGCGCATCTGGCGGGCGCGCTGGGATGCGACGTGTGGGTTGCGCTCAAATTCGCGCCCGATTGGCGCTGGTTTCTGGAATCTTCGGCAACGCCCTGGTATCCGCAAATGCGGTTGTTTCGTCAGCCGGCGCCTGGCGACTGGAACAGCGTTTTTGCGCAAATGCAGGCCGCGCTGGGCAGCGTTCATCTTCCTTAACGCGCGTTAGCACAAAAGAATCACCCGGATGCCAGCCTTGGCGGGGGCGTCCGGCACAGGCGCACGGCGCCGCGCCGATATTTTGCAGGCATGACTTATATAATGGCAGCAAAAATAGCTGCCGGCGCCGACACTTTGTCAAAGCGCACCAAAAGGCGCGGGAAAGGGGATTTTTCGCGCCTAACCGGCATCGGCGGGCGAAATTCGTGGTGCGGTGCACAATATTAAAGAGAGGTTTCGCGACGTTGCAATAATGTGACGTTCAGTCCTTTCCGCGCGCCTAATGCACTGTTCCGTCAAATAATCTCTCGCTTGGCGTTGTGTACGTCTGCTATCCAACCGCCCAAGAAGCCGGCATCACGCCGGTGAAACAACCGTCCAGGGGGACTATGCTTATGAATTACGGTTTGACGAAGACTCGCGTTCGCCTTGCTGGTGGCGCCGCCATTTTGGCGCTCACCGCTGGTGCCGCCATGGCGCAGGAAGGTGTCGAACAAGTCGTCGTGTCCTCGACGCGCCTTCAGGCCGCGGGCTTCGATGCTCCCACGCCCACCACGGTGATCAGCGCCGCTGACCTGGAATCCCAGGCCAAGCCGAGCGTGTTCGAAGCCATCACCCAGCTCCCCGCCCTGCAGGGTTCTTCGGGCGAAGGCTACAACACCGGTTCGACCACCACCGGCCTGATCGGCCTGTCCTCGCTGGGTCTGCGCGGCCTGTCCCCGCTGCGCACCCTGGTGCTGCTCGACAGCCAGCGCGTCGTTGGCGGTAACTTCAATGGCGCGGTTGACGTCAGCCAGATGCCGCAGATGCTGATCCAGCGCGTGGACGTCGTGACCGGCGGTGCTTCGGCCTCGTGGGGCTCGGACGCCGTCGCCGGTGTCATCAACTTCGTGACCGACAAGAAGTTCGAAGGCTTCAAGGCCAATGCGCAGGCCGGTCTGTCGACCTATGGCGACATGGGCCAGACCCTGTTCCAGATGGCGGCTGGTACCAGCTTTGCCGGTGGCCGCGGTCACTTCGAAATCGCTGGCGAATACGCCTATAACGACGGCCTGCTGCCGCGTTATCCGGTTGCCCAGCAGCACACCGCGCTGCCCAACATCGGCGGCCGCACCATTGCCCGCCAGTCGGGCCAGGCGAACTACGGCGCCGACACCGGCGCTGCCGCCGCTCCCGCCGGTCAGCCCCGCAACAATTACGTCTCCATCGTGCAGGGCACCCAGTCGTCGGCTTACGGTCTGCTCCAGGCCGGTTCGCCTTATGCCTTCACCACCTTCGACCAGACCGGCAAGGCCATCCCGTTCGATCTGGCTGGCACCTGCTTCAAGAGCGGCACTGCCCTGGCCGGCGCCCTCAACGGCACTTGCATTGGTACGCCGTCCGATCCGGGCAACCAGAACGACGCGCATCAGTTCACCCAGGGTCTGTATGACCCGCTGACCCGCGGCGACGTCTATGCCCGCGTGTCCTATGACCTGACGCCGTCGACGGAAATCTACGCCACCCTGAACTACGGCATGAGCCGTACTCAGAACACCCCGGCGCAGGGCAACTCGTCCAAGAACGGCATGAACGCCCATTGCGACAACCCCTTCCTGCTTGCTTCGGGTCTGTTCAGCAGCATCTCGCAGTGCCTTGCGACCGTGAACCCGGGCTTCAACCAGGGTCTGGCTGCCAACGCGCCGGGCACGTTGAACTTCGCAAACACCGCCGCTGCGGCCAACATACCCTATGGTTCGGACTGGGCGAATATCCCCACCGACCAGCAGATGTTCCTGATGCGCACCATGCGCCGCTATGTGGTGGGTGGTGACGGCAGCTTCGATCTGTTCGGCAAGAGCTGGAACTGGGATTCCTACTTCCAGCACGGTGAAACCGACACCAGCATCAAGATTTACAACATGCCGCTGTCGGGCGCGCCTTTCCTGCCCGGTACCACCACGACGAACGGCAACTTCTCGCGCTTCAACATGGCGCAGGATGCGATCACCAACGCCGCCGGCCAGATCGTTTGCCGCAACACCATCGCGCAGGCCTATGGTTGCGTGCCCTTCAACCCCTTCGGCGGCCAGACCCTGACCCCCGGCCAGATCGCCTACTTCGATGGCCAGAACACCCCTGGCGGCACCACCAATGGGCCGAGCGCGATCCAGACCATGCGTCAGGAAGCCTTCAGCTTCTCGGTCAATGGTTCGCCGATCGAAAACTGGGCTGGTCCGGTTTCCGTGGCGCTGGGTTACGAATATCGCGAAGAGCATTTCAGCGAGCGTGCCGACCCGTACTCCGGCGGTCTGACCCGTTCGACCCCGGCCACCATCGCCGAGCCCTGCACCGATCCGTTCATCGACTGCGGTCTCAGCACCGCGGCGCCGCAGGGTCTGGGCGCTTGGAACGCGGGCAACTACCATAACGCTGTCGGTACCTACCACGTGAACGAAGCGTTCATCGAAGTCGGTATCCCGCTCTTGAACGACCAGTTCTGGGGCAAGTTGGACCTGGACATCGCCGGCCGCCACGCGCGCTACAACTCGCAGAACGGCATCGGCGGTCTGGGCATCAACCCGTACAACGGCGTGAATGTTCTGCCGGGCGCTCCGGGCGAAATCCCGGGCACCGACGCCAACACCTGGAAGGTGGGTATCACCTGGGAAACGCCGATCCCCGGCGTCCGCCTGCGTGCCCTGCAGTCCCGCGACGTTCGCGCGCCGAACCTGTCGGAACTGTTCACCCCGCCGGCCGGACTGAATGGCAGCATCAACAACACCTTCGTCAACGACAAGGCGCCGGGTACCGGCAACAACCAGCAGGTTCGCCAGCTGAACGTTGGTAACGGCAACCTGAAGCCGGAACGCGCGCAGACGACGGAAGTGGGCCTTGTGTGGCAGCCGGACTTCATCCCCGGCTTCCAGGCCTCTGTCGACTACTACCGCATCGGTGTGAAGGGCGCGATCATCGCCCTTGGCCTGCAGCAGGTTGAAGATCTCTGCTTCTTCAGCCAGACCCAGGGCCTGACCAGCGCCGCGTCCTTCTGTAACCAGGACGCGATCACGACCGCCGACGGCGTGAACCAGAGCGTTGCTGCCCCGCATCCGGGCACGACGATCACCGCGGTTTCCTCCAAGGTGTTCAACTTCGCGGCTTTGACGACCGACGGCTTCGACCTGGAAGCGAGCTACACGTTCGACCTCCAGGACTATGATGTCCCCGGTACCTTCAACTTCCGTTCGT
>CANGRN010000194.1 GCA_947455695.1 Alphaproteobacteria bacterium | reverse complement strand
TGTCCAGCGTCCAGACCGAATCCATTCATGGCAGCGGTATTACTTATGGCGACGGCGCCTGGTTCATCACCTCGACCAAGGTGCTGAGCGGCAAGCCCTCCACCCTCAAGGTGGACCCCAAGACCGGCAAGACGCTGAAGAAATGGGAGACGCCGGGCTGGGGCATTTACGGCACCTATCTTACCCGCGTCGCCAAGCCCGGCGACCTCCCCCCGGAATCGGGCGGCCATGGCGTGAAATGGGCCGGTAAAGGCCAGTACTGGCTGGCGACCCCGGCCGGCGGCAAGCTCTATCTCATCAATGCCGAAGCCGGCACGGTGGCGCGCAGCATCCAGGCGCCGACGGTGCGCACCCATGGCATCGCGCTGGAAGGCGATCACATCTGGTGCGTGGGTGCCGACGAAGCGGAGATCTACAAGCTGCAGATGAGCGATGGCGCCATCGTCGCCAAGATCGTGCTGGACAAGGCCAATGATCCGTCCGTGCACGGGCTGGACATCAAGGATGGCGTGCTGTGGTATTGCGACGCCAACAAGGGTTGGGTCTGCAACCTGACCTGACCGTAAATAGCCAAAAATTACCGGGGAGATGACGATGGACCGCCGCACCTTGATGACGGGCATGCTGGGCACTGCCGCCGCCGCGCTGTGGACGGCGCCCGATGCCTTCGCCCTTGGACTTCCCAGGGACAAGATCAAGCGCATCCGCTATTACAAGACGCCCACCGATGCGGCGGGCCGTCCCAACATCCATCAGCCTACCTTCAACCAGTCCACCAACATCGTCACCATCGAGACCGAAAGCGGTCTGATCGGCATCGGCGAAGGCGGCGAACCGTCGACCATGGAACAGGTCGCAGGCCTGTTGATCGGCGAAGACCCGTTCCGCATCGAGCATCTGTGGCAGGTGATGGAGCGCGCCTATTTCTATCCCGCCGGACGCGAAAAGACCCATTCGCTGGGTGCGCTGGACGTGGCGCTGTGGGACCTGAAAGGCAAGGCGCTGGGCGTGCCGGTGTGGCAGCTGCTGGGCGGCAAGAGCCGCGACTATGTCGAATGCTATGCCACCTCTTATCCCACGCCCAAGGGCGGCACGCTGGAAGACGCGGCGCGCGCCTGCATCGCCGAAGGCTTCCGCGCCTATCGCACCGGGGTGCGCGAGAACAAGGAATTCGACCGCTTCCGCGCCGTGGAGCAGACCATCGAGGACTGCCAGCTGATCCGCAAAGGCGTCGGCAAGGACGGCGCATGGGCGATCGACTTCCACGGTACCATGGACCCGCAGGACGCCGTCACCCTGGCCACCGCGCTGGAACCCTTGCGGCCCTTCTTCTGCGAAGACCTGATCCGCGGCGAGAATATCGAGATCTACAAAACCTTGCGCCCGCGCCTGCGGGTGCCGATCGCGGTGGGCGAAATCTATGGCGTGAAGTGGGAAATGAGCCCGCTGATCGAGCAGAACCTGATCGATTTCGCCCGCTGCACCGTGCCCAATGTCGGCGGCATCACCGAGTACATGAAGATCGCCGCGCTGTGCGAAACCCATTATTGCGGCATGATTCCGCACTTCACCGGCCCGATCGGCGAAACCGCCCTGGTGCATTGCCTGACGGCGACGAGCGTGATCGCGCTGATGGAAATGACCAGCGCCGGCCGCCAGCCCTGGCCGTACCTGCCGCAGGCCTATGACTTCCATAACGGCAAGCTGTGGCCCAACGAGCGTCCGGGTCTTGGTGTCACGCTCGACACCAGCAAGCTGCAGCAAGTCGGCGACTGGACGGAGCATTATGCGCCCATCCAGATCAACAAACGTCCGGACGGCAGCTACACCAACTGGTAATTCTCAATCACCATGGGCGGGCTTGACCCGCCCATCCAGAGCAACAGGCACCGTGTTTGTGACTCTGGATGGCCGGCTCAAGGCCGGCCATGGAGAATTTTGTCAGTTGGAAGCCTTGAACGCGGCGACCATCTGGCGCGCGCGCGTGGCGATGTCCTCGTCGCTGAAGTCCGGCTTGAACAGTTCCGAACCCAGACCAAAACCGGTGGCGCCCGCCCAGCGCCATTCCTTCATGTTGCCCGCGCCGACGCCGCCCACGGCATAGACCGGCTGGCCCTTGGGAAACACCGCCAGCATGGCCTTCAGGTGATCGGTGCCGGCGGTGGCGGCAGGAAACAGCTTGAGATACTTCGCGCCGGCCGCCAGCGCGGCAAAGCCTTCGCTGGGGGTGTAGAAGCCGGGCATCACCGTCAGGCCCTTTTCCACGCCGCGCGCGATCACTTGCGGATTGGTATTGGGCGTCACCAGCAGCTTGCCGCCCGCGGCGGCCACCTTGTCGACATCTCCGACCGTCAGCACCGTGCCCGCGCCGGTCAGGCAACGGTCACCAAATTCCTTCGCCAGGCTTTCGATGCTGGTGAAGGCGTCCGGGGAATTCAGCGGCACTTCGATGGCGCGGATGCCGGCACCGAAGATCGCTTCGGCCACGCCCAGGATTCGCGACGGCGTTACGCCGCGCAGGATGGCCACGATGGGCAGTTCGGTCAGCAGGGCATCAGGATTCATGAGAAGATTTCCGCATGGGCATGGACTAGGCCCGCCAGGGCCGCTTCATCGCCGTCGATCACGGCGCTGGTCAGATCATAGGCTTGCAACACCTTGGCATAAAGCGCCGCCAAGCCGGGGGTGCAAATCAGCTGGACCGGGCCTTTCAGGTCCAGAAGCGCGCGGGCAGAACCAATATCCTTGCCCAGCACCAGCCCTGACAAATAGGAGGCGGCATCCGCCTTGGGCATTTGCCCGGTCACCACACGGCTTCGGGTGCTGAACAGAAGATGCAGCAGGTCGGCAGCTTCGTTGGCGCGGGCAAAATCCAGCCCCTGGGCAAAGGCGGAGCTGTTCGCATCCACCTCGCCGCTATCGCGCGCCAGCACGCTGTGGCGGCGCACCAGTTCGAACAATTCGCCCGACAGCGCCGTCTGGAACTGGACGACCGCACCATCCTCCACCACCACCCATTTCACATGGGTACCGGGCATGCACAGGATATGGCGGCCCTTTGACAGTTCATGCCGCAGGCGCAGAGCGCCCAGAATCTGTGTTTCCTCGCCGCGCATCACGTCCGGCGCGCCGGTCGTTCCGGTGCAGGACAGGCCCGGCAGGATGGCGATGGCGCGCCCCCCCGATTCAAAACGCAACGCCGCACCGGCGATGGCGCCGGGCCTTGCCGGGCATTTCAGGTACGGCACTTCTTTCCAGCCGATGGTCGATCCCACCATGCCGCCCAGCACCGCCGGCAACACGCCATGCGCCTTGTCCCATGCCGCCACCGCGGCGGCGAAGCGGGTGCCGCAATCGGGCACCGAGGCGCCCTCGCCCTCGCCGCGCGCCAGCACATGACCACCTGCGTCGCACAGGAAAAGCCGCAGACGGCTGGTGCCCCAGTCCCCGGCAATGAAAGCCGCGTTGCTCATAGCCGCCTTCTATAAGGGAACTGACATCGGTTCCGCCAGTGTCCCGGGTGGTCCCTGCTGGAACCGGGCTTTGCTTGGCCTGTTATGAATTCGCCACGTCCGGAGGAAAAAACCATGGCACGCAAATATTCCAAAGCCGCGTCCAGGAAAGTCGAGAAGGTGATGCATGAGCGCAAGGAAGGCACGCTGAAGAGCGGTTCGGGCAAGAAGGTGAAGAGCAGGAAGCAGGCGATCGCCATTGGCCTGTCGGAAGCCCGCAAGGAAGGCAAGAAGGTTCCCAAGAAGGCCAGGAAGAAGGCGAAGAAACGCTAGGCCGTCATCTCCGCCGCCAGAGCGCACAGCCGTTCCAGGTTGAAGGGCTTGTGCAGGATCTGGATGTCCCGCGCCTTCAACACCGGGGGCGGAGGCACCTGGCTATAGCCCGTCATCAGCAGCACCTTCAGATCGGGGCGGAATGCCAGCCCTGCTTCCACCAGCGCATAGCCGTCCATGCGCGGCATCTTGATGTCCGATACCAGCAGCGCGATCTGGGGATTGGCCTTGAGCAGCTCCAGCGCTTCGGCGCCATCGCCAGCCTCGAACACCTGGAAGCCCGCATCTTCCAGCATCTCCACGGCGATGACCCGCAGCATGGCTTCGTCCTCGGCAACCAGAATGGATATCTTGGTCATGGCGTGCCTTTGTCGCGCGGCATGAGAATGGTCACGGCCGTGCCTTTACCGGGAACGCTTTCGATCAACAGATTGCCTCCCGACTGGCGCACAAATCCGAAGGTCATGGACAGGCCCAGCAGCTTGGAACTGATCACCAGCCCGTTCCGTGCCGCCGCATCATTGTCGATGTCGAAACGCACATGATTGGCTTCGATCAGAAAGCTGATCACGCCATGCGCCTTCAGGCCGGAATCGGTCACCGTCAC
>CANGRN010000193.1 GCA_947455695.1 Alphaproteobacteria bacterium | reverse complement strand
GGCCTTGCCCTCGAATTTCCACACCGGACCGCGCTGGCGCAGTTTCTTGACCGGCATGCGCAGCAGGTCGCCCGGCACCACCGGCTTGCGGAACCGCGCATTGTCGATGGTCAGGAAATAGACCGATGACGTGGTCTTGCCGGTCAGGCTGTGCACCACCAGCGCACCCGCCGTCTGGGCCATGGCTTCCACGATCAGCACACCGGGCATCAGCGCCCGCTCGGGGAAATGGCCCATGAAAAACGGTTCGTTGATGCTGACCGCCTTGTAGCCGGTGGCGCTTTCCAGCGGCACGATATCGGCCAGCTTTTCCACCAGCAGCATCGGGGCGCGGTGCGGCAGCAGCTTCTTGATCTGCTCGACGTCCAGTATGGCGGTATCAGTCATCTTTGCCCTGTTTTCGCGGGCCTCGCGCCAGGCGCGACAGCGCGTGAATCTCCCTGGCCCATTCTCTTACAGGTTTCGCGGGCGCCCCGCCATAATCCACGCCGCCTTCCAGCAAGATGGCCGAACCGGTCCCCGACCGCGCGCCCATCCGCGCGCGCGCGCCCACGCGGCTATGGTCGCCCAGCCCCACCTGCCCCGCCAGCACAACGCCATCCTCCAGCACCACGCTGCCCGCCAGGCCCGTCTGGCCGGCGATCACGCAATGGCGGCCGATCTGGCAATTGTGGGCGATCATGATCAGGTTATCGAGCTTGGAGCCTTCCCCGATTACCGTGTCGCCCAGGGCGCCGCGGTCGATGGTGGTGGACGATCCGATCTCGACATCGTCCTGCACGATAACGCGGCCCAGTTGCGGCACCTTCAGATAGTCATGGCCGTTGGTGGTGAAGCCGAACCCCGGCTGGCCGATATGGGCGCCCGGCAGGATGACGACACGGTCGCCGACATAGGCATGGCTGATAGTGACTAGGGCGCCGATCTCGCAATTGCGCCCGATGGTGACACCCGGACCGATCACCACGCCGGGACCCAGGCGGGTCGCCTCGCCGATTTCCGCACCCGCGCCGATCACAACACCTGGCGCGATCTGCACATCCTTGCCGATGCGCGCATCCGGCGCGATGGCGTCCTTCTGCTGCCACTGTGGCTGGGAATGATCGGGATAAAACATCGCCGCAATGGCGGCGAAGGCCTGGGCGACGGCTGCGCTTTCCAGCACCACCATGCCGGCCGGTGCCTCGGGCCGCTTGCCGCCTTTGACCGAAGAGGAAAGCGGCACCAGGCAAGCGCCGGCCTGCGAAGCCGCAAACGCCTCGTGCAAGGGTTTTGCGCCGGAGAAGAAGGCCAGATGCTGCGGCCCGGCCCCGCTCAGGTCCGCCAGGTCGCTGATGCGGCGCGACCCGTCGGCGCCGGCGGGAAGATCGATCCCGGCTTTTTCGCAAATCTGCGCCAGCGTGAACGGCCCAAGATTTTTGAAGAAGCGGGGATCGGCCATCTTATTTCTTGGGTGCCTGCGCCTGGGCGTTCAGGTTGATTTTGAAGGCCGGCAGCTTCTGGTTCAGCCGGTTGATGACGTCGGTGGTGATGTCGAACTGGCCCTGGGTGGCAAACACCACGGCCTGCTTGTCCAGCACGATGTTGGCGCCGCGTTCCTTGACAACCTGCTGCAGGATGGGTCCCAGCGCGTCTTCCATCGCCTTCTGCCCCTGGGCGAACGCGGCCTTGAGCTGCTCGTCCTTGCGCTGGGCGGCGCCCTGCAGCGACTGCGCCCTGGCCTGGAATGCCGC
Source organism: Alphaproteobacteria bacterium (assembly GCA_947455695.1). Classification (GTDB taxonomy): domain Bacteria; phylum Pseudomonadota; class Alphaproteobacteria; order Micropepsales; family Micropepsaceae; genus Rhizomicrobium. The sequence continues at coordinate 2,666 of CANGRN010000193.1, read as the reverse complement.
CAGCTTCTTGGCCTTCACGTCGGGCGCCAGGATGGCGACCTGCTGCTGCAGCGTGCGCTCCTCGGCCTGGATCGACTTGGCTTGGCCGGACAGGTCGGCCTTGGCCTGGGTGGCGGCGGCCTGCATCTGCCTCTGGATGTCCTGGCCCACCTTGGAAAAGCGCAGGATGTCGGACCGGTTGATCACCACGATCTTGGGCTGGGGCGGATCGGCCAGCACGGGGGTGATGAAAGCGCAGGCCGCGAAACCTGCCAATGCGAGGGTGCGGAAAGTTCGGGTCATTTTAGTATCCTGTGGCGGTGCTGAAGTGGATGATCTGGGCTCTATCATAGCTTGTTTTCATGTAAGGCAGACCAAGGTCGATCTGGACCGGGCCGAAGGGCGATTTCCAGCTGACGCTGATGCCGGCCGAGCCGCGGAAGGCCAGATTGTCCCGCACGCAGGTGCCGATGCCCGAATATTGCGCGCCGGTACAGACGCGGCCGCCGCTGAGATTGTCCAGCCGGCCCATGGTGCCGAAATCGGTGAACAGCGACAGGCCGATGCCATAGCTTTCCGGCAGCAGGCCGGGGAATTTCAGCTCGGCGCTGCCGATGGCGCGAACCGTGCCGCCCAGCGCGCCGGTATTGCTGGGAGCCACGATGTCGCGCGGACCGATGCCGGCCAGGGCAAAGCCGCGGAAGGTGTCGCCGCCATCGAAGAAGCGGTCGTTGAAGGGCACCAGCGAGCCGTCATAGCCGGTGATGTAGCCGAAGCGGCCGCTGAGGCTGGACACCATCGCGCCGTCGAACAACGGCGCATAGGTGGCGGCGGTGGCGCCGGTCTGGATGTATTTCAGGTTGCCGCCGAAGCCCGAAAAGCTCTGGCTGATGGAGAAGGCCGAGCCGGTGGTGGGCTTACGGATATCGTCCAGGTCGTTATAGGCATAGGTGAAGCCGAAGGACGAACCGTTCAGCGAACCGGCCGCCAGCTGCACGTCTAGCGGCGCGCCGGCATAGGGGCGCACTTGCTGGATCTGGTAGGTGTAGTTCACCGAGACGGAACTATATTCGGAAATCGGGAAGCCAAGCCGCAGCACTGCCGCGGAGGTGTCGCTCTGATAGGTCGCCTGGTCGAAATTGGTCTGGGTCTGGTAGATGTCGAAACCCGCGGCGAGTTCGCGGTCCAGGAAGTAAGGCTCGGTGAAGCTGAACAGGGCCTGCTTGGTGATGTAGGACGCCTGCAGGCTGACGCGCAGACTCTGGGCGCGGCCGAACCAGTTGGAGTCGCTGTAGCTGACTTCGCCGAGCAGCGAGGTGGTGGAGGAATAGCCCAGTCCCACGGACAGCGCGGCGGTGGACTGTTCGGTGACATTGACGGTCAGGTTGGTGCGGTCGGGCTGGCTGCCCGGCACGTTCTTGACGTCCACATCCTTGAAGAAGCCCAGACCGCGGATACGGGTGCGCGAACGGTCGATCAGCACGCGGTTGAAGGCGTCGCCTTCCTGCAGGCGGAACTGGCGGCGGATCACCTTGTCCAGCGTACGCGTGTTGCCCGCGATATTGATCTTTTCGATATAGACGCGCGGGCCCTGCTCGATCTCGAAACCCAGGTCGATGGTACGGGTCTTGGGATCGCGCTTCAGGCGCGGATGTACCTGGGCGAAGGCATAGCCCTTGGTGCCGGCCGAATTGGTCAGCGCATCGATCGCCTTCTGCACTTCTTCCTGGGAATAGATGTCGCCGGTCTGGGCGTCGATCAGGGGGCGCAGCTGGGCCGCCGGCAGTTCGCGGATCTTGGACTCGACGTAGATCTTGCCGAAGCGGTAGCGGACGCCCTCGTCCACCGTGAAGTTGATGTAGAAGCTCTTGCGGTCCGGCGTCAGGTTCGCCACCGCGCTCAGCACCTTGAAGTCGGCATAGCCGCGATTGATGTAGTAGCGGCGCAGGGACTCGCGGTCGAACTGCAGGCGGTCGGGATCGTAATTGTCGTTGCTGGCCAGGAATTTCCACCAGCGGCTTTCCTCGGTGGCGATCTGGCCCTTCAGCGTGTCGCTGTCATAGATCTTGTTGCCGGTGAAATTGATCTTGCTGACGCCGGTGGTGGGGCCGTCGGTGATGGAGAAGATCAGGTCGACGCGGTTCTGGGGACGCTGGATGATCTGCGGATCGACGCGGGCGGCGAACTTGCCGTTGCGGCGATAGAGCTCGATGATGCGCTGAACGTCGGCCTGGATCTTGGCGCGGGTGAAGACGGCGCGCGGCTTGATCTGCACTTCCTTGGTCAGGTCCTTGTCGGACACCTTGGAATTGCCCTCGAACACCACCTGGTTGACGATCGGATTCTCGGTGACGCGGATGGTCAGCGTGCCGGTGGCGCCGTCGAAATTGGTTTTCACATCCGAGAACAGACCGGTGGTGCTCAGCGCCTTCAGCGCCTGGTCGGTTTCGGCCGGCGTGTAGGTGTCGCCTTCGCGCACACCGACATAGGTCAGCACGGTGCCCGGCTCCACGCGCTGGGTACCGCGCACCACGATATGCTGGATGATGCGCGGCGCCTCGGGCGCGCCGGGAACACCCGGCTGGGCGGGGGCGGCAGCGGCCTTTGCGGCCGGCACGGCATTCAGTTCCTGGGCGCGTTCGGCCGCGCCGGGGCGAATCTGGCCCATGGACGGACCAGACGCCAGC
>CANGRN010000192.1 GCA_947455695.1 Alphaproteobacteria bacterium | reverse complement strand
GCTGGACGTGACCCCGCTGTCGCTGGGTATCGAAACCCTGGGCGGCGTCTTCACCCGCCTGATCGACCGCAACACCACCATCCCGACCAAGAAGAGCAACATCTTCTCCACGGCCGAGGACAATCAGGGCGCCGTCACCATCAACGTGTTCCAGGGCGAACGCGAAATGGCGGCGGACAACAAGTCGCTGGGCCGCTTCGACCTGCAGGGCATCCCGCCCGCGCCGCGCGGCGTGCCGCAGATCGAGGTCACCTTCGACATCGACGCCAACGGCATTGTCAGCGTCACCGCCAAGGACAAGGCGACCAACAAGGAGCAGCAGATCCGCATCCAGGCCTCTGGCGGCCTGTCGGACGCCGACATCCAGAAGATGGTCAAGGAAGCCGAAAGCCATGCCGCGGAAGACAAGAAGCGCCGCGAGCTGGTGGAATCCAAGAACCAGGCCGACGCGCTGATCCATTCGACCGAAAAGGCGATGGGCGAGCATGGCGACAAGGTCAGCCCGGACGAGAAGACCGCCATTGAAGCGGCGCTGGCGTCGCTGAAGGACGCGGTTGGCGGCGAAGACAGCGAAGCCATCAAGGAAAAGACCAACACCCTGGCCCAGGCCTCGATGAAGCTGGGCGAGGCCATGTACAAGGCCCAGCAGGCCGAAGGCGCGGCGGGCGATGCCGCCGCCGACGGCGCCGGCAACAAGCCGGATGACAATGTCGTGGACGCCGACTTCGAGGAAGTCGACGACAAGAAGGCCTAAAGAGTATCAAGCCCCCGCGTAAAAGCGCGGGGGCTTTTGTTTTGTATCCGGGGGCGGATTTGACGTCATGAAGCGCTGTTACTACGAGACCCTGGAATGCCAGAAGGGCGCGACCGGCGAGATTTTGAAATCCGCCTATCGCAAGCTGGCGATGAAGTTTCATCCCGACAAGAATCCCGGCGACCACACCGCCGAAATCAAGTTCAAGGAAATCAACGAGGCCTATGACGTCCTGAAGGACGATCAGAAGCGCGCCGCCTATGACCGCTTCGGCCACGCCGCCTTTGAAGGCGGCATGGGTGCAGCCGCGGGCGCGCGCGGCGGCAATCCGTTCGGCGACTTTGGCAGCTTCGGCGATGTGTTCGAGGATATCTTCGGCCAGATGATGGGCGGCGCGTCACGCGCCAAGCGCCAGAATCGCGGCCAGGACCTGCGCTACAATCTGGAAATCAGCCTGGAAGAAGCCGCGCGCGGCCGCAGCGCCGAGATCAAGGTGCCCACCATGGTGGCCTGCGATTCCTGCGCCGGCAGCGGCGCCGAGGCCGGGCACCAGCCCGAGACCTGTCCCACCTGCCAGGGCCACGGCAAGGTGCGCGCGACCCAGGGCTTCTTCACCATCGAACGCAGCTGCTCGGCCTGCCGCGGCTCCGGCAAGATCATCCGCAATCCCTGCAAGGCCTGCCGCGGTGCCGGCGTGGTCCAGCAGGAGCGCACCCTCAACGTGGACGTACCGCCCGGCGTCGAGGAAGGCACCCGCATCCGCCTGTCCGGCGAAGGCGCGGCGGGCGCCAATGGCGGGCCGTCCGGCGATCTCTATATTTTCCTGTCGGTCGCCGAACATCCCATCTTCCAGCGCGACGGCCACGACTTGCACTGCCGCGCGCCGGTCAGCTTCGTCACTGCCGCCATGGGCGGCAGCATCGAAGTGCCGACATTGGACGGCGGCCGGGCCAAGGTGGTCATCCCCGAAGGCACCCAGCCGGGGCGCCAATTCCGCCTGAAGGCCAAGGGCATGCCGGTGCTGCGCAGCGCCCAGAAGGGCGATCTGTATGTCGAGGTCGCGGTTGAGACGCCGGTCAGGCTGAGCAAGCGCCAGAAGGAATTGCTGCGCGAGTTCGAAGCCGAAAGCGGCGTGGGCACCCAGCCGGAGGCCGAAGGCTTCCTGGCGCGGTTGAAAGAGTTTTGGAACGGCTGCGATAAAGCCTAAGCTGCCGTCATAAAAACAGGGCAAGGCCAACCCGTGACAACGACCCTTGCCGACAATCTGCGCTTCCTGCGCGCCCTGATCACCAATCCCAAAAGCATCGGCGCGATCTTTCCGTCGAGCCCTGCCCTGGCCCAGGCCATTGCCCGCCAGATCGATCCGGGGACCGGCCCGGTGCTGGAAATCGGTCCGGGCACCGGCGTGGTCAGCCAGGCGATCCTGGCGCGCGGCGTGTCGCCGCAAGATCTCACCCTGCTGGAATATGACGAGGACTTCGCGCGCCACCTGGCCGCCCGTTTTGCCGGGGTGCATGTGGTGCAGGGCGACGCTTTCGAGCTGGACCGCACCCTGGGCGCCCGCCCGGCCTTTGGCGCCATCGTCTCCTGCCTGCCGCTGCTGAACTTTCCGGCGGCCCAGCGCGTGCGCTTCATGGACGGGCTGGCCGGCCGCCTGATGCCGGGGGCGCCGCTGATCCAGTTTTCCTATGGCCTGCATGCCCCGGTGGTGCCGCCGGACGGCTTTTCCGTCACCTGCACGGCCTTCGTCCTGGCCAATATTCCGCCCGCCAAGGTCTGGGTCTACCGCAAGACCTGAGGGTTTTGCTGCAGGTTATGCTGCAGCAAAAAGGTGCAGCATAACGGATTATGCTGCACCCCATGCTGCGCGGTAAGTAGTTGATTTAGCTGCTATTCAGCCGCTTCGGCCAACTCCGGAGCCGCCTGCAGCACGTCCGGGCCGACATGGGCCTCGAACTTCTTGAAGTTGGCCTGGAACATGGAAACCAGCTTGCGGGCCTGGGCGTCGTAGGCGGCCTTGTCGGCCCAGGTGTCGCGCGGGTTCAGAATGGCGGCATCCACCCCCGGGACCGACACCGGCACCCGGAACTTGAAGTGCGGATCGACCCGCATCTCCACAGAGGCCAGGCTGCCGTCCAGGGCGGCATTGAGCAGGGCGCGGGTGGCCTTGATGGGCATGCGGCTGCCGGTGCCGAAGGCGCCGCCGGTCCAGCCCGTGTTGACCAGCCAGCAATCGGCCTGGTGCTCGGCGATCAGGGCCCGCAGCAGGTTGCCGTATTCCGAAGGGTGGCGTGGCATGAAGGGGGCGCCGAAGCAGGTGGAGAAAGTCGGCTGCGGCTCCTTGCCCAGGCCCTTTTCGGTACCGGCCACCTTGGCGGTGAAGCCGGACAGGAAGTGATACATGGCCTGGCTGGGGGTCAGCCGCGCGATGGGCGGCAAGACGCCGAAGGCATCGGCCGTCAGCATGATGACATTCTTGGGATGTCCCGCCCGGCCGGTGGCCGAGGCGTTGGGGATGTAATCGATCGGATAGGCGGCGCGGGTATTTTCCGCGTAGGTCGCGTCGTTCAGGTCCAGCGCGCGGGTGGCGGGGTCCATCACCACATTTTCCAGCACCGTGCCGAAGCGTTCGGTGGTCGAGAAAATCTCCGGCTCGGCCTCGCGGCTCAGCTTGATGACCTTGGCGTAGCAGCCGCCTTCGATGTTGAAGATGCCGTTTTCGCTCCAGCCATGTTCGTCATCGCCAATCAGCGTGCGCGAGGCGTCCGCCGACAGCGTGGTCTTGCCGGTACCGGAAAGGCCGAAAAAGATGGCCGATTCGCCATTGGCGCCGACATTGGCCGAACAGTGCATGCTCATCACCCGCTTGGCCGGCAGCAGATAGTTCATGATGGTGAAGACCGACTTCTTCATCTCGCCGGCATAGGAGGTGCCGCCGATCAGGATCATCTTCTTGTCGAAGTTCACCGCGATCACGGTCTGGCTGGCGCAGCCATGGCGCGCCGGATCAGCATTGAAGCTGGGCAGGTCGATGATGGTGAATTCCGGATCGAAGCTTTTCAGTTCTTCCGCCGTGGGCCGGATCAGGAGCTGGTGCACGAACAGCGAGTGCCAGGCGAATTCGGTGATCACCCGCACCGAGATGCGGTGGGTGAGATCGGCGCCGCCGAACAGATCCTTGGCGAACAGGTCGCGCCCTTCGGCATGGGCCATCATGTCGGCATAGAGCGCATCGAAATGCGCGGGGCTCATCGGCTTGTTGTTGTCCCACCAGACCTGGGATTCGGTGGTGGCATCGCGCACCACAAACTTGTCCGATGCCGAACGCCCGGTATGCACGCCGGTGCGCACCACCAGCGGACCATTCTTGGCAACCATGCCTTCGCCGCGGCGCACCGCTTCTTCATACAAGGCCGACGCGCTGAGATTGAAGTTCACGCCCTTGAGGTTGCGAAAACCGTGGCGGGAAAGGCCGAAAGCGGTGTCGGTCATGGCTGCGCTCCGAAAGAAGAATGTGTGCCCGCTATAACGGCTGGCTCGCGCGCTCTCAAATGTATTCAAGCGCTCCGGCACAGAATTTCTGTGTTCCTATAAAGCGTTATAAGTATTATTTGTAGTAACGCGCAGCTACCGCGTTGCTCCATTGGGCTTTTTG
>CANGRN010000191.1 GCA_947455695.1 Alphaproteobacteria bacterium | reverse complement strand
CACACCCACGGTAATCGTATGCTGAATATCCGTCAGCTTACCGCCCCATAGCCACACATCGTCATTGAGGTTGGGATAGCCGCGGGCACCCTGCCCGCCGGCGCCGTGACACGGCGCGCAATTGTCACCAAATGCAGCCTTGCCTTCCGCCATCGCGAATTGCAGCAGTTCTGGATTCTGCTGGATATCCGTCAATGAAGCACTGGCCAGCGATTGTTCCCGTCCGGCGCGCGCCGACTTCAGCGCTGCGACATCCGCGGTGACTTCATCGCGCTGGGAATGGTTCCAAAGGCCGTGCGTATATGAGCTGATGCCAGGCCAAGCCGGATAAATAAGCCAGTAGCCCACTGCCCACACGATGGTGGCGTAGAGAATGTACAACCACCAGCGAGGCGTGGGAGTGTCCAGTTCCTTGATGCCGTCCCAATCATGCCCCGTCGTCTGGGTACCGGAAACGTCGTCTACTTCTTTCTTAGACATTGGTGTCCTCGTCCCTGAAGGGAATCAGTGCCGCCTGCTCGAAGCGCGGACGGTTTTTCGGCCACCAGGCATAGGCAAAAGCCACAACGAACATCGCCACGAAATAGACGGCGCCCCAGCTTTGGGCGAAGGCCAGCACGTCTTCATAAGCCCAGCGTTCCATGGTTATCTCCGGTTCTCGGGCGCATGCGCGTGGTAGGTCTTGAAGTCCACCAGCGTGCCCAGCATCTGCAGATAGGCGATCAGTGCATCGCCCTCGCTGACCACAGCCGGATTGCCATCGAAGTCGCGCGACTGCGCCTTGGCATAGCGCTTCTGGAAGGCTTCAAGCGCTTCGGAATTGGGATCGGCCTGTGCTTCCAGGTCTTCCTTGGCATGGGCGATCTGATCGGCGGTGTAAGGAACACCGACATCCTTGTTGGCCACCAGCATGTTCTTCACATCGCGATAGTCGAGCGGCGTGGAGAAAAGGAACTTGTAGGGAGGCATGATCGACTCGGGCACCACCGAACGCGGGTCCGCCATATGTGCCTGATGCCATTGGTCGGAATATTTCCCGCCCACCCGCGCAAGATCGGGACCGGTGCGTTCCGAACCCCATTGGAAGGGATGGTCATACATGCTCTCCGCCGCCAGGCTGTAATGGCCATAGCGTTCGACTTCATCGCGCAAGGTGCGGATCTGCTGGCTGTGACAGACATAGCAGCCTTCGCGCACATAGATGTTGCGGCCCTTCAGTTCCAGCGGCGTATAGGGTCGCATTCCGCTGACCTTCTCCACCGTTCCGCCCACCCAGAACAGCGGCGCGATTTCCACGGCGCCGCCGACGGCGATCACCAGGATGATGCCGATCAGCAGGAAGATGGAGTTCTTCTCCAGCCAGGCGTGGTTCATCACACTGCCTCCGCCGCAAGAGTCGCCGGCGCCGCGGCCGGCACGCCGCCGCGGATCGTTTTCCACAAATTGTAGGCCATGATGAGTGTTCCGGTGAGATAGAGCAGTCCGCCCAGCGCGCGGATGATGTAGTAGGGATGCATCGCCTGGACGCTTTCGGAGAAGGCATATTCCAGGAAGCCGAACTCGTTATAGGCGCGCCACATAAGGCCCTGCATGATGCCGGCGACCCACAGCGCGGTGATATAAAGAACGATTCCCAGGGTGGAGATCCAGAAGTGCCACTCCACCAGCGCGTTGGAATAGAGCTTTCTCTTCCACAGCCAGGGCACCAGGCAATAGATCGCGCCGAAGCTGACATAGCCGACCCAACCCAGGGCGCCGGAGTGAACATGGCCGACCGTCCAGTTGGTATAGTGCGACAGGGCGTTGACTGTCTTGATGCTCATCACCGGCCCCTCGAAGGTCGCCATGCCGTAAAAGGCGACCGACACAACCAGCATGCGCAACACAGGATCGGTGCGCAGCTTGTCCCACGCGCCCGACAGCGTCATCAGGCCGTTGATCATGCCGCCCCAGCTGGGCATCCACAGCATGATCGAGAAGGTCATGCCCAGGGTCTGGGCCCATTCCGGCAGCGCCGTATAGAGCAGGTGATGCGGCCCGGCCCAGATGTAGATGAAAATCAGGCTCCAGAAATGGATGATCGAAAGCCGATAGGAATAGACCGGCCGCTCCGCCCGCTTGGGGATGAAGTAATACATGATCCCCAGGAAGCCCGCGGTGAGGAAGAAGCCTACCGCGTTGTGGCCGTACCACCATTGGGTCAGGGCATCCTGCACGCCCGAGAACAGCGAATAGCTCTTGGTCTGAAGCAGCGACACCGGCATCGCCAGATTGTTGACGATGTGCAGCACGGCAATCGTGACGATGAAAGCCAGATAGAACCAGTTGGCGACATAAATGTGCGGTTCCTTGCGCTTCATCAGCGTGCCCAGGAACGTCACCAGGTAGCAGACCCAGACGACGGTCAGCCACAGATCGGCATACCATTCCGGCTCGGCATATTCGCGGCCCTGGCTGATGCCCAGCAGATAGCCGGTGCCCGCCAGGACGATGAACGTGTTGTAGCCCCAGAACACCAGCCAGGAGAGCGACCCGCCGAACAACCGGGCGCGGCTCGTGCGCTGCACGACGTAGAAGCTGGTGGCGATCAGGACGTTGCCGCCAAAGGCGAAGATCACGGCGGAGGTGTGCAACGGGCGCATGCGGCCGAAATTGGTCCAGGCCTGGTCGGCAAAGTAGAACCAGTGCGGAAAGGAAAGCTGCAGGGCGATGATCAGCCCCACCAGCATCCCCGCGATGCCCCAGAACATGGAGGCGGCGACGCCGGCCTTGACCACCGCGTCGGCATATTGCTGCTTTTCGTCCTGCGGCGCGCGGCCGGCATACATCCACATGTACCAGACGCCGATCACCGCCATGCAGATGCCGAAGGTCCAGGCCTGTGCGACCATGAGCGGGTCGGGCGAGCGCGCGGCTTCAACCAGCGAGGCGGCCAGACCCAGGAATATCGCCAGGGGAACGAAGAAGTGATCGAACCGCCAGGGCTTTTGCGTGGCATTAGCCGGCATGGCTGTTTTCCTGCTTGGAGGGCTGTTGCGGCGGGGCATGGTGCCGAACCGGGGCACGGGACTCGCGCGGAATCTCGCGCAGGCTGAGGCACCAGGCAGTCCAGCCGCCGACGGGCTGATTCAAGGTTTCGGTCATGGTCACGGAAATTGCCCCTCTTGGATGGCGAAATAGTCTTTGGTTCGGCCCGGATCGGCATTGATGCCGATCAATTGCCCCCTAGCTGGGGGCCAAAACCGTGCAAATGTGGCGAAACGAGCCTGGATTGCTCCATGCGAGCAGCGCCGCCCCCAGGCATAGAGCCCCCACCCCGATCACGATGAAGGCAACAATCGCCATCCGGCGGCGAGCGGGCGCGCAACAGTCCGGCCCCTCCTGCGTCCTTGCGCGCGGCATCGCCCACAGGCCCAACGGCCCGAGCATCAGCGCGGCAAGGAAGCAGCAGAGCATGGATCAGAACCGCATGCCGACGCCGGCGCCGATCAACCAGGGATTGATTCGCGCAGAAGCCTGCACCGCACCGCCAGACGCGCGGATATGGGTTCCCATGAACACCTTCTTGATGTCGGCGTTCAGGAAATACGGACCATCGCCCACCGGAACATCGGCGCCTGCCTGGAACGCCCAGCCAAAACTGTTCTTGAAGCCAATACCGGGCAGCGCACTGTGCGGGTCATAGAAGAAGGTATAGTTCACGCCCACACCGACATAGGGACGAATCGAACCCGTGGGATTGAAGTGATACTGGGCCGTAACGGTCGGCGGCAGCAGCCAGACGTTGGAGACCGTGCCGGCCACGCTGTTGCGGATGGTGTGCTTGGTAACGGCGGCGATCGCTTCCACCGCGATATGGTCGGTGATGAAATAGGAAAGATCGGCTTCCGGCACGAGCGAGGTGCTGATCGACGTTGTGCCGCCAATATGGGCACCCGAAATCGCGATATCCGCCGACGGATCGGGCACCACGACCACGCCGCGCAGGCGCGCCTGGAAGTGACCTGCGGTTCCGGCAGGCGCCACCGCGTCTTCTGCGTGGGCAGCGCCGGCTAACAGTAAGAATGCCGCGGTAAGCTGAAGAAACTTCATGACAAGAGACCCCTGAATTTGCGGATTTGTAGTGCCATAGCGGGAGCGGTCATTTTTTGATCCGCATCAAACCGGGCGCCGCGACGCCCATGACGTGATGACGCAGGCCGCGCAGCGGCAATTTCACGCGCTTGATCCGGATCAAGGCGTGGCCCGCCCCCTGCACGTCAGGTTTTGCGCAGCAGGAGCAACCGATGACCCCGACCAGGCGCACCGCATTTATTTCGTCGCTGACTTTCGCCCTTGTCATTGCGGGCGCCGCTGTTCCGGCGAATGCCGATTCCCTGTCGAAACTGGTCGACGTCGCGGACGGAGACCGCCTTGCCCACACACT
>CANGRN010000190.1 GCA_947455695.1 Alphaproteobacteria bacterium | reverse complement strand
GGCAGTTTCCAGCTGGTGGAAGGCTATGTCACCAATATCGGCGTGGGCGGCGGACGGACCTTCATCGATTTCGGCAGCAACGGCCAGCGCAGCTTCTCGGCCATCGTCGCGCCGGAAGACCGCCGCGCCTTCCGCGATTACGACTTCGATGCGCTGCTGGCCCACCGAATCCGGATACGCGGCACGGTGCAGGATTATCGCGGCCGCCCCCAGATCGCCCTTTCCAATCCCCAGCAGATTGAAGTGCTGAACTAGCCGCGTCTAAGCTGGGCTTCAAAGGAGCACCGGCATGACCATCACCATTACCGCATTCGAACGCTCCCCCGATGGCGGCAGGGGACTGGCGCGCGACACGCGCGTGCGCTGGGCGCTGGAGGAAGCGGGGCAGCCCTATGAGGTGCGGCTGGTGTCCTTTCCGGCGCTGAAGCAGCCGGCGCACCTGGCGGTCAATCCATTCGGCCAGATCCCCACCTATGAGGAAGAGGGGCTCGCTTTGTTCGAGACTGGCTCCATCGTGCTGCATATCGCCCAGTGCCATAAGGGATTGTTGCCGGACGATGCCGATGGCCGGGCGCGCGCCATCACCTGGATGTTCGCGGCGGTCAACACCGTCGAGCCGCCGATCCTGGAGCTGCAGAACGCCAGGCTGCTGGAAGGCGACAAGAGCTGGACCGCCGAACGCCTGCCACTGGTCAAGGATCGCTGCCGCGACCGTCTGAAACAGCTTTCCGCCTATCTCGGTGACAGGGAATGGCTCGACGGGGCTTTCAGCGCCGGCGACCTGATGATGGCGTCCGTGCTGCTGCGGCTGCGCAGCTCTGGCCTGCTGGATGAATATGCCAACCTGGCCGCCTATGTCGCCCGCGGCGAAGCAAGGCCCGCCTACAAACGGGCCTTCGCGGCCCAACTGGCGATCAACGCGCCCAAATAGGCAAAGAAAAAGCCCGGCATCTCTGCCGGGCTCTTCCGTTTGCGATAGAGGGTCGCAATTCTGTTGGCTAGGCAGCCTTCTTGGTCAGCATGCCTTCGACGCGCTTGACCGCGGTCGGCTCGTCGGTCTTTTCGACGGCGGCGACTTCGCGGGCCATGCGGGCCAGGGCCTTTTCGTACAACTGGCGCTCGGAATAGGACTGTTCCGGCTGGCCGCCGGCGCGGTGCAGGTCGCGCACCACTTCGGCGATGGAGACCAGGTCACCGGAGTCGATCTTGGCTTCGTATTCCTGGGCGCGGCGCGACCACATGGTGCGCTTGATGCGGGCGCGGCCCTTGAGGGTGTTGAGGGCGCCGGTGACGACTTCAGGCGACGACAGCTTGCGCATGCCCACGGCCTTGGCCTTCAGGGTGGGGACGCGCAGGGTCATCTTGTCCTTCTCGAACTCGATGATGAACAGTTCCAGGCGCGTGCCGGCGACTTCCTTTTCCTCGATGCCGGCAACCTTGCCGACGCCGTGGGTGGGATAGACGACATGATCGTTGGTCTTGAACTCGTGCTTCTTGTTCGAGTTGGCAGGAACCTTCTTCGCCGGTGCGGCGGGGGCAGCAGCAGCTTTTGCGGGGGGCGTCTTGAGGGCGGTCATATTTTCTTCCTATGCGGACAAAGCATGGGGTGATCCACCGGTGGGGCGCCGGATGGCACGCATTCGTCACGGTTCTGAACGACCAAGAGGCTATCAGAGAATCTGCGAAAATGGAAGAAAAAACCGCGCCATCCCATTGAAATAGCGGCGTTAATTTAACGTTTCCGAAAGGGCAGCCAATTCAACCATTTGCCCGGGTTGTTCTGTGTGCAGAACACAACCGGGGCGGTTGGGCCTAGGAACCCTGGCCAGGCTTGGGGGAGAAGAACTTCTCGAACTTGTCCGGCACGCCCTGCATTTCCTTGGCATCGGCCGGGGCTTCGCCCTTCTGGGAGATATTGGGCCAGGTCTTGGCGTATTCGGCGTTCACCGACAGCCACTTTTCCAGGCCCGATTCGGTGTCGGCCTTGATGGCTTCCGGGGGGCATTCCGGCTCGCAAACGCCGCAATCGATGCATTCATCGGGGCTGATCACCAGCATGTTTTCGCCCTCGTAGAAGCAGTCCACCGGGCAGACCTCGACGCAGTCCATGAACTTGCACTTGATGCAGGCTTCGGTGACGACATAGGTCATGCGGGCAGGCTCCAAAACGGCGAAAACGGGCTGTGCTTACGGCGCGTTGGCCCGCGAGGCAAGCAAATTGAGGCCGCAGTGTTGTTGCGAATGACTTGCATCTACTCGACGATCTCATAGAGCTTTTGGGCCTCCTTGGCCGGTCCCCGGCGCTCGGCCAGCGCCACGACCCTGACAGCCAGGATATCGGTACCCTTGCCCAATGTGACGACATCGCCCGGCTTCACGGTATGGCCCGGCTTGTCCTGGCGCATGCCATTGAGACGGACCTTGCCTGCGGCGGCGGCGGCCTGGGCCAGGCTGCGGGTCCGGTAGAAGCGTGCGCAGAACAGCCATTTGTCCAGACGGCTCATAGAAGACGGCTCATCGCAGGCGGAGCGCGGCCAGACCCGCAAATGGGGAATTGGGATCGGGCGGCGGCTCGGGCCGCGCCGGCCTGGCGCGCCGGTCATGGCGGCGGGGCTGTTTTTCCTTCACGCGCCGCCATACCGGCTTGGCGCCGGCGACCTCCACCGTCTGCCAGCCCAGTGTGGCCAGCACGGCGCACGCTTCGTCCTTGCCGCTGCCCAGCAGCGACACGATCTGGGTGTGCAACGTCTCGGCATCGCTGCCGCTGGCTAGGGCTTTTTCCAGCTCGTCTTCCAGGCGCTCCAGCATGTCGAAGCGGATGGCGCGTCCGGCGAACACGGCAAAGCCCGCGGCCTGCAGAGACGCGGTGTCGTTTCCCTTGTCGACGGCAAAGGATGTCAGGCCGGGCGCGGGCGGGGCAGGCGGAGAGTCTTTTTTGGTCCACACACCCCACAGCAAGGTCAGCAGGCCCGCCGCGTCGGGGCGCAGCAGCTTGGGCAGGTACACGGTGCGCCGTCCGAACCACACGCCGAAGGGACGCAGGGCGCGGATCTGCGGTCCGATCTTTTCCGGCAAGGGCAAGGTCTTGCGATCCAGGCTGCCAAAATTCTCGGCCAGCTGATGGGCGATACCGCGCGCTTCGCCGGGCAGGGCGCTTTGCGTGCCGGTGCGGGCTTCGGCGGCGTCCCGCAGCGCCAGCAACGGTCCCAGCCGCGCGGCGATGCGCGCGGTCATCCAGGCGTCCAGCCGCGCCTGCAAGCCGTCGGTCTTCACATGCTCGTCGGCCAGCATGTGCACCACCGGCGCAAGCGGCGAGGGACCCGGCGCAAGGCGCGCGACGATGGCGCCGTCCCACCACAGCTTGCCATGTTCGCTGAGTGTGATCGCGGCATCCCCGGCGGCGGCGAGCGCCGTGCTGCGTGACGCGATTTCGCTTTCCAGGCCCTTGAGCGCGGCGGCGCGCAAGGTGCGGCCATGAATGCCCACGGCGCGGGGATCGGGGACAAAGCGGAAGCCTTCCAGCTTGCCGATCGCTTCGCCGCCGATGGAAACGCCGCCGGCTTCGTCCAGCGCCAGGCTGGCGAACTCGTCATCGCGCAGATGCTTCATCAGGACGGAGGTGCGGCGGTCGATGAAGCGCTGGGTCAGCCGCTCATGCAGCGCGTCCGATAAGCGGTCTTCCACCGCCCGCGTGATGCCCTGCCAGTGCGCGCCGTCGCGGGTCCATCCCGACCGGTGCGCGGCATAGGTGTAGGTGCGGATCTGCGCCAATCGGCCTGACAGGGTGGCGACATCGCCTTCCACCACATCGGCGCGCGCGATCTGGCGCGCCAGCCAGTCGTCGGGAATGGCGCCGTCCTGGCTGAGGAACAGGAAGATGTTGCGCACCAGCTTGACGTGCTCGTCGGTAGAGAGCTTGCGGAAGTCGGGCAACTGGCAGACATCCCACAGACGCACCACGTGATCGCGTGACGTGGCCAGCGCCGTCACCTCGTCATCGGCCGACAGGATGCGCAGCGCCACCGCGTCGCTGGCGGGACGCGCCCGCACCAATCCGCGTTCGGGCGGCGGGGCATCCAGGCTTTCGTTCAGCTTCGCCAGACTGCGGAAATCCAGCGCGGCGCTCCGCCATTGCAGCACCCGCACCGGATCATAGCGGTGGGTTTCCAGCCGCTGCACCAGTTCGTCCTCGAACGGTTCGCAGTCGCCGGTGACGCCGAAGGTGCCGTCATTCATGTAGCGCCCGGCGCGGCCGGCGATCTGGCCGATCTCGGCCGGCGCCAGGGGGCGCATGCGCGCGCCGTCGAACTTGTCGCGCGCCGCGAACGCCACATGGTCCACGTCCATGTTCAGGCCCATGCCGATGGCATCGGTCGCCACCAGGAAATCCACGTCGCCGGACTGGTACAGTTCGACCTGGGCGTTGC
>CANGRN010000189.1 GCA_947455695.1 Alphaproteobacteria bacterium | reverse complement strand
GCGTTCCTGTTCCACGATCGCGCGCAGCGCCCTGGCATCGGTCATGTCGATGACATGGGCGCGGTGCGCGACCTGGGCAGCGGGTGCGCCGGCATAGCGGTCCACCGCGATGGTTTCCACGCCCAGGCGCTGCAGTTCGATGACGACTTCCTTGCCCAGTTCGCCCGAGCCCAGCAGCATCACTTTCACGGCGGCCGGCGACAGCGGCGTTCCCAGGATCATGCGCCATACACCTTGGTGAAAGCGTCCATCAGGGCCTGACGGTCGGACGGCTGGCCTTCGATCTTGATGGCGTCGTCCTGCATCACCACGCCGGGCGAGGCCCGTTCGATCCAGATATGCGAAGTGGGAATCACCCAGCTGGGATCATCCAGGGTGCCCGCGGCGATGAAGACCAGCGCGGGCGAGGCCAGCGGCTCGTGCCACAACCGTGTGCCGCACTCGGCGCAGCGCACGATGTCGATCTCGCGCCCCGAATCGGCTTCCTTGCGAAAGACATCGCCGGCGCCCTCGGCCTCGAAGGCGTCGCGCCTGGCGATCAGCATCAGCAGGTTGGTGGCGCCGGTCAGCTTCTTGCAGTCGATGCAATGACACGCATTGACCGCCAGCGGCCTCTCGTCCAGCCGCCAGCGCAGCGCGCCGCAGAGGCAACCACCGGTATAGGGCGGCGGGGGAATCGGCGGGCGTTGCGTCATGTCGTTTGTCCCAACAAAAAAGGCCCGGCTGGGCGCCGGGCCTTTGGTGTTTCTTTTCCCGGTGGGGAAAGAAAATCAGTTCTTGGCGGTATCCACCAGCTTGTTTTTCGCAATCCAGGGCATCATGGCGCGCAATTTCGCACCGACTTCCTCGATCTGATGGGCATCGCCCAGGGCGCGGGTCGCCTTGAAGCTGGCCTGGCCGGCCTTGTTTTCCAGCACCCAGTCGCGGGCAAACTTGCCCTGCTGGATGTCGGTGAGGACGCGCTTCATCTCGGCCTTGGTTTCCGAAGTGATGATGCGCGGGCCGGTGACATATTCGCCATATTCGGCAGTGTTGCTGATGGAGTAGTTCATGTTGGCGATGCCGCCTTCATAGATCAGGTCCACGATCAGCTTCACTTCGTGCAGGCATTCGAAATAGGCCATTTCCGGGGCATAGCCGGCTTCGACCAGGGTTTCAAAACCGCCGCGGATCAGTTCCACCAACCCGCCGCAAAGAACGACCTGCTCGCCGAACAGGTCGGTTTCGCATTCTTCCTTAAAGTTGGTCTCGATGATGCCGGCGCGGCCGCCGCCGATAGCGGATGCATAGCTCAGGCCCAGGTCATGGGCATTGCCGGACGCGTCCTGGTGGACAGCGATGAGAGACGGCACGCCGCCGCCCTTGAGATATTCGCCGCGCACGGTGTGGCCGGGGCCCTTGGGGGCGACCATCAGCACATCCAGGTCGGGGCGCGGCTCGATCAGCTTGAAGTGGACGTTGAAGCCATGGGCAAACAGCAAGGCGGCGCCCTGCTTCATGTTCTTGGCCAGGTCGTCCTTGTAGATGTCGGCCTGCAGTTCGTCGGGGGTGGCCATCATCATCACGTCCGCCCACTTGGCGGCGTCGGCGACGCTCATCACCTTGAAGCCGGCGGCTTCCGCCTTCTTGGCCGACGCACCGGGACGCACCGCGATCACCAGATCCTTGACGCCGCTGTCGCGCATGTTCTGGGCATGGGCATGACCCTGGGAGCCGAAGCCGATGACGGCGACCTTCTTGTTCTTGATCAGATTGAGATCGGCATCCCGATCATAATAAACGCGCATCAGTCCACTCCTGGAGGTTTTTAAGATTGAGGTTGATTACATCGCGTCCGGACCGCGAGAAATCGCGGCAACACCGGTTCGGGATATTTCGACAAGACCCAGCGGCCGCATCAGTTCGACAAAGCTGTCGATCTTGGACGGTGCGCCGGTGATCTCGAACACGAAACTGGCATGGGTGGTGTCCACCGGCCGGGCGCGGAAGGCGTCGGCCATGCGCAGCGCTTCCACCCGCTTCTCGCCGGTGCCCGCCACCTTGACCAGCGCCATTTCGCGCTCGATGCCGGCCTTGGCCGATGTCCAGTTGGTGACCTTGTGGGTGGGCACCAGGCGGCGCAGCTGGGTTTCAATCTGCTCGATCACGGCCGGCGTGCCCGAAGTGACGATGGTGATGCGGGATGTGCGCGCCATCGCGTCCACCTCGGCCACCGTCAGGCTTTCGATATTGTAGCCGCGGCCCGAGAACAGTCCGACCACGCGGGCCAGCACGCCGGCCTCGTTGTCGACCAGCACGGTCAGGGTGTGACGCTCGATGTCGTCAGCCAGCTTCACTTTGGTATCGTGCATCTCAGACCAGCATCTTTCCGGCGTCGCTGATCTGGCCGCCATCATCGGGCGACAGCAGCATCTCGTTGTGCGCCGCACCGCTGGGGATCATGGGATAGCAATTCTCGGCCGGGTCGACGCGCACGTCGAACAGCACCGGCTTGTCCACCGCCAGCATCTCCTGGATCTTGCCGTCCAGCTCGGACGGCTTTTCCGCGCGCAGGCCGACACAGCCAAAGGCTTCGGCCATCTTGACGAAATCGGGCAGCGCCTCGGAGTAAGAGTGCGAATAGCGCCCGCCATGCAGGATTTCCTGCCACTGGCGCACCATGCCCATATATTCGTTGTTCAGGATGAAGATCTTGATCGGCAGATTGTACTGAACCGCCGTGGACATTTCCTGCATGGTCATCTGGACCGACGCTTCGCCGGCGATGTCGATCACCAGTGCACCCGGATGGGCCATCTGCACGCCGACCGCTGCCGGCAAGCCATAGCCCATGGTGCCCAGGCCACCGCTGGTCATCCAGCGGTTGGGTTCCTGGAAATGGAAGCGCTGCGCCGCCCACATCTGGTGCTGGCCGACTTCGGTGGTGATGAAGACGTCCTTGCGATGCCTGGTCAGCTCGTACAGGCGATCAATCGCATATTGCGGCTTGATGATGCTGTCGGAGTTTCGATAGTCCAGCGACTTCTTGGTCCGCCACTGGTCGATCTGCTTCCACCAGCTCTTCAGCGCATCGGCCTGGACCGCGTGCTTCTGGGTCTTCCAGAATCGGATCATCTCGCGCAGCGCCTTGGCCGCGTCGGCCACGATCGGCACGTCCACGCGCACGATCTTGTTGATCTGCGAGGCATCGATATCCAGGTGGATCTTCTTGGATCCCGGCGAGAAAGCGCTGACCTTGCCGGTGACGCGATCGTCGAACCGCGCACCCAGGCAGATCAACAGGTCGCAATCATGCATGGCGTGATTGGCTTCCCAGGTGCCGTGCATGCCCAGCATGCCCAGCCATTCGGGACGGGCAGCCGGAAACGCGCCCAGGCCCATCAGGGTCGAGGTGACGGGAAAGCCGGTCAGGTCGACCAGTTCGCGCAGCAGCTTCGACGCTTCGGGGCCGGAATTGATCAGGCCGCCGCCGGTATAGAAGATCGGCTTTTTCGCCGCGGCCATCATCTCCACCGCCTTCACGATGGCCGACAGGTCGGGATCGGTCTTGGGCTTGTAGGTGCGGTGATGGATGGCCTGCGGCCCATGATAGGCGCCGTTCTGGAACTGGACATCCTTGGGGATGTCGACCACCACCGGGCCGGGACGGCCGGTGGTCGCGATCTCGAACGCCTCGTGCAGCACGCGGCTCAGGTCATTGACGTCCTTCACCAGCCAGTTGTGCTTGGTGCAGGGCCGGGTGATGCCGACCGTGTCGCATTCCTGGAACGCGTCGGTGCCGATCAGGTGCGTGGGCACCTGGCCGGTCAGCACGATCAGGGGAATGGAATCCATCAGCGCGTCGGTCAGGCCGGTGACGGCATTGGTGGCGCCGGGACCGGAAGTGACCAGGACAACGCCGGGCTTGCCGGTGGAACGGGCATAGCCTTCGGCGGCATGGACGGCGCCCTGTTCGTGGCGCACCAGAACATGCTCGATGCCTTCGACCTTGAAGAGCGCGTCATAGATCGGCAGCACCGCGCCGCCGGGATACCCGAAGATATGGGTGACGCCCTGATCCTTGAGGGCGCGAATGACCATCTGCGCGCCAGTCATGGTTTGAGCCATGGTCTGGGAGCCTTGCGTGGCTGTCAGCGTGTCGTCCTTGTCCATCGTCCCGTCTCTGTGTCCTGCAATGCTCGTAACCGCACCAAAGATAAAGGGGCGTTTCCGCCCCTTGTCCGCATGGCCGCTATGCCCTTCCCCGAAGCGTCAGCTTCGGCGGGCCAGCGGCCGGATTACTACAAGCAAATTCATCATGGCGCGGGAACCTAAAGATGGTGCGATGCGGCGTCAAGCAATTTCACGCAGAATTATGCCTGTATTGTGTAATAATATTGCTAACAAGTGGGTCGAACCAGATATAATGTGGCATACGGTTGCGAAACCACGTCATCTGGCGCTTGGCGAATTGGCGCGTGGC
>CANGRN010000188.1 GCA_947455695.1 Alphaproteobacteria bacterium | reverse complement strand
GGCCTCGGTGACCGCGCCGCTGGCGGTATCGGCATAGGTGACGGTGACGCCGGTCTTGCTCTGGTTGATGTTGGTGACCTTGGCGTTGAAGGTGATCATCTGATTCACCTGGCGCTGGAACGCCTTGCCGATCATGCCCATGCCGCCCACCGGCTGGAACATGGTGGTCTGCATCTCATGGTTCATGAAGAAGGCCATGTTCTTCCAGATCTGCGAGCTCACCACGTCGCGGAAGGGGAAGGGCTGGGAGGGAAACGGCGCGCCGTCGACGCCGCCGCCCGGCGGGCGGTCATAGCCGCGATGTTCGGCCGACAGCAGGTTGGCCTTGTACTTCATGTCCTGGTCCAGCATGCCCCAGCCGCGCAGCGCTTCCTTCAGCTTGTCCTTGTCCTCGGCCGTCAGCTGCGCATCCAGCGCCTTCTGGTCGATCGCCTTGCCCAGCAGCTCGGCGACATTGCCCTCGAAGTCGGCCGCGGCTTCCCGGTAGCGCACCGGCTTGCCGCCAAAGGCGTCGGCATTGTGGACATAGCCGCTGTGATTGAACTGGATGAAGGGCTCCAGCGCCACGCCGAACGCCTTGCAGTAATGCAGCAGGGTGCGGTGATGATGGGGAATGCGCCACGGACCGGGATTGAGGTAATGGCCTGGGGCAAAGCCGACCTTCTGGGTGGCGCCGCCCAGCTCGGTATAGGTGTCACCACCGTACAGCGACCAATTCCGGCCCCCGGCGCGATTCTGATATTCCAGGATGCGGACCTTGTAGCCCGCCTTGCTCAGCTCATAGGCCGCAAGCATGCCGGCAAGGCCGGAGCCCAGCACCAGTACCGAGGCGCCAGGACGTGCGCCCGACAAGTCAGGCGTGCCCTTGTACTGGGTCTCGCTGGCATGCCCCATGGTGGTCATGGCCTGGTAGAGCGCGGCGCTGCCGCCCATCATGCCGATCGCGGTCAGAAGTTGACGGCGTGTGGTCATGGCTTGGACTCCCCTGTTCCTGCAGGGAAGGTTAGCGGCTCACATATCGCTCACAAGCAGCGCTCATAAGAGAAGGCGCCGATTCCGACACTTTGGCCGCGACCAAGTGTGCAGGATGGAGGCCCTTCAATACGTCTGCACAGTTTCGCGCCGCGCATACGCGCAGGCTGCTCAAAACAGGTTCAAAATGTTTGCGGGCCGACCGTCAGTTGCCGGTGATCCAGCGGCTGAGTTCGGCGCGCCGCTCGGCATAGGCCTGGCGCAGACAACCGGGGTCGCCGCCGCAACTGGCGCGGCGGGCAAGCCAGGCGCTTTGCTCATCGGCCAGGGCGGAGGTATCGACCGCATTGGCCCGCGCGCGCTTGTACATCGCGGCGATCTCGGCATCCATCGACGACTCGGCGGAACGCGGCTTCGCGGCTGGATTCTTCAACGCCTCCAGCCGGGCCTTGGCCACCGCCGTGAAGGTGCCATTGGGATACTTGTCCAGATAGGACTGCACCACCGAGACGTCGTTGCTGTTCTTGACCGAATCCCAAAGCTGGCTTTCCAGCTGGGCGTTTGAACCGGACTCAGACCCCGCTTGTGGCGCAGCTTGCGGTTGCGCGACCGGCGCAGCCGCGGCAGGCACCGGGGACGCGCTGGTGACCACCGCCGGCGCGGGCGTGGATTTGTGCGACGACCAATAGGCGGCCGCGGCGCCGGCCAGCAACAAGGCGACGATGACGGCGACGACCGGGGCGTTGCTCTTGCGGGTCACGGGCGGCGCAACCACGACGTCCGGCCGCACGCCGGTGTCCGTCTTAGGTGACGCTGTGCCCACCTGGCTGCTCAGCGCCTCGATGGCTTTTTCCCAATCGACGAACATGTCGATCCATTGGCGGGTCGCCAGTTCATAGGTGAAATCTTCGGATGGGAGCACGTCTTCGGCGCGAACCGGAATGACCATCTTCTTGGACTGGCTGGCCAGCGCCATTTCCTTCTTGATCTCGTCGGAATTGTTGGCGTTGGCGGAGAACACCAGCACCATGACACCGGCCTCGCGGATGGCGCGCACGATGGTGCCCTGGAAATTTTCGCCGGGCTTGATGTCGCGCGACGACATCCAGCATTCATGACCGCGCGCTTCCAGCGCGGTGCAGATCGCCGTGGCGGTCTTGGAATCCTTGCTGGAATGACTGATGAAGACTTTCTTGCCCATGACCCACTCCCTGCCGGGCAGACTAGTCAGGCCTGCCGTCACGGTCAAACTTGCGAAGGCCGGAATGGCTTGGATTTACCAGGAAAGAACTACTCGGAGCCCGTGATCCACTGCACGGTGACCGCCGTACCCAGCCGGGTTGCAATGACCCTGGCCGCGTCCTGCATGGTCGCCGCAAAGCCGGATGGCGGAGTGATGACCAGCAGGCCGCTGCGGCCCAGCTTGCCCTCCGGCGCCGTGATCCTGGTGTCAACCACCAGCGCCTTGGTGATGCCGCCGGCCAGCACTTCGCCGGTGAAACCGTCGGCCTCGGCCTGCGACTTGATGGGATACCACGCCAGGAAAATGCCGGTGGCGAATTTGCGCAGCCCCTCGCGCAGCGCCTTCGCCAGGGCGGAAAACTCGTCCGGCGATTCAAACGGCGGATCCATCAGCACCAGCCCGCGGCGCGACGGCGGCGGCAACAGCTTCACGGCCCGCGCATAACCATCGGCATTCTCGACCGTGGCGCCGCGAAACGGCATCAGCACGTCCTTCAGGACCGCGAATTCCTCCGGATGCTTCTCGATCGCGATCAGCCGGTCCTGGCTGCGCAACAGTTGCGCGGCGATCAGGGGCGAACCGGGATAGGCATGGCTTTGCCGCGCCAGCGACAAATAGGTGGCAAGCGCTTCGGGCATCGGCCCCGACAATCCGTTCAGCCGGGCGATGCCGGCCCTGGCCTCGCCGGTCTTGCCCGCCTGCTCGCCGGTCAGGTCATAGCGCCCGCGCCCGGCATGGCTGTCCAGCACGGTGAAGGCCGCATCCTTCTTCTTGAGGTGCTGCAGGATCGCCACCAGCGCGATGTGCTTGACCACATCGGCGAAATTTCCCGCATGATAGCCGTGGCGATAGTTCATGCGGAGATTTGTTCCAGCGGCAGGTCGCGTGTGCGCGGCCCGAAAATCCCGATCACCGTCGCCACGATGCCCATGCATCCGGCGATGAAGATGAACACGCCCGCCGATCCGAATTCCCGCAGGATGGCGGCGATGACAAAGGCGCTGAACACGGTGGAGAGGCGCGAAAAGGAATAGACAAAGCCTACACCTTGCGCCCGCACCCGGGTAGGAAACAGCTCGGGCTGGTAGCCGTGATAGGCGAAGGACATGATGTTGTTGGCCAGGGTCAGCGCCACGCCGCAGACGATGACGGCAACCATCGCATGCGCCTGGGTGAAGGCCAGCCCGGCCGCCATGATGGCCAGCGCCGCGCCCATCACCACCCATTTGCGCTCCAACTTGTCGAACAACAGGCCCAGCGCCGGCCCGAACGGCGCGGAGATGGCGATGACGAAGGTGTAGCCCAGGGACTTGGTCACCGAGATGCCGCTGGACACCAGAAGCGCCGGCACCCAGCTGGCAAAGCCGTAATAGCCCGCGGCCTGAAACACATTGAAGACAATCAGCATGATCGTGCGGCCCAGATAGGGCCGACGCCAGATCTCGCGGAAACTGCCCTTGCCCTGCTCGGCGCGGATCTCCCGCGGCTCGGGCAACACCGCACCTTCCAGCCGCGCTTCCACTTCCCAGGATTCGACAATGGCCTCAGCCTCGGCGGTGCGGCCATGTGTTGCCAGCCAGCGCGGGCTCTCAGGCAACCGGGCGCGCACAAACCAGGCCAGCACCGCCCCCGCCGATCCGGCCATCACCACAAAGCGCCAGCCATCCAGGCCCAGCACGACATGCGGCACCAGCAGCCAGCCCAGCAGCGCCGCCAGCGGAATGGCGGAAAACTGGATGATGTTGGAAATGGCAAAGGCGCGGGCGCGCATGCCGGGCGGCGCCAGCTCGGCGATATAGGTGTCGATGGTCACCAGTTCGACACCGATTCCGATGCCGCAGATGAAGCGCCATAGGTTGAGGTCGAACGCATCCTGCTGGAACGCCATCACCAGCGAGGCGGCGGCGTACCACAGGAGCGAAGCGGTGAAGATGACCCGCCGCCCCAGCCGATCGGCGACAAAACCGAACAGCGCGGTGCCCACGAACAACCCGCTGAAGAAGGCGGCGACGAAACCGGCAAAGCCGGTGGTGCCGAACAACCCCGGCGTGGTGGTGGTGAGAATGCCCGACTTGACCAGGCCAGGCTGGATATAGGCGGCCATGAACAGGTCGTAGAATTCGAAGAAGCCGCCCAGCGACAACCAGGTCAGGCGGCGCCAGAAACCGCGCGTGGCGGGCAGGCGTTCCAGCCGAGCGGCGATGCTGGCATCAGCCAAGCTCAGCGCCCTTCATTTTCGCGGTGCACGTCATGGG
>CANGRN010000187.1 GCA_947455695.1 Alphaproteobacteria bacterium | reverse complement strand
GGCGCTGGGCTGCGGGCGGGCGCCCAAATGCGCGGTGGATTACCAGTCGCGTCTTTCCGGCCCGCTGTTCGACCGCATCGACATGCATGTGGAGGTGGCGGGCGTGTCCGCCAGTGACCTGTCGCTGCCGCCTGCCGCCGAAGGCAGTGCCGAGGTTGCGGCGCGGGTGGCGGCGGCACGACAGATCCAGCGCGAACGTTTTGCGCAGAACCACATCCGCACCAATGCCGAGGCCGAAGGCGAGCTTCTGGACATGGTGGCGACGCCGGACGCGGCGGGTGCAAAGCTGCTGACCGAGGCGGCCGAACGCATGAAGCTGTCGGCGCGCGGCTATCACCGGGTGCTGAAAGTGGCGCGCACCATCGCCGACCTGGCCGGCGAAGCTAAAGTCGCCAAGCCGCATATCGCCGAAGCGCTGTCCTATCGCCGCCTGACGCATCTGGCATAGGACCATGCGGCCACTGGTGATCTTCTTGATGGCGTGTGTGGTGGCCGGCTCTGCGGCCGCCCATCCGGCGGCCCGCCATCATCGGCACATCGCTGAAGCGGACAAGCCGCTCCCCTATTTCATCCAAAGCGGGCCAGCGTCGTATTACGGGCAAAGGCATGACGGGAAAATGACCGCCAGCGGGAGCAATTTCGATTCAGAGGCGTTTACAGCCGCCCATCCCTGGTTGCCGTTCGGCACGGTCGTGCGGGTCACAAACCTGCGCAACAGACGATCGGGCAAGGTTCGCGTGACCGATCGCGGCCCTCACGCCAAACGCCGCGTCATCGACGTTTCCACCGCGGCGGCACGGGAACTGGGAATGCAGCGGCGCGGTGTGGCGCGGGTGAGCGTGAAAGCATTTTACGAAGACCAGGACGGCGCCGCGCCTTCTGGGCAATAGCCGCCGGGCGTGACTGTACGGTGGGTGCTGTTTGATATCTGTGGTGGTGTCAAACGATAGGACCGCATAAGCGTTTCGTGTATTGGATGAAGCAAGTCGCGCGAAGGAATGACCTTGACTGATAGTAACCGCGGATGGCGCATGTGTGCCGGCGCCATGATTGCATTTGCGGCCACATTGGCCCTGTCGGCCTGTTCCCCCGACAACAGCGAGGCCGATCTGCAGCGCTGCATCGCCAAGGCGCCGTCCAAGGCCGGTTCGGCCACCTTGAGCGGAGAAGAAGCCCATGATGCCGTCGGCGCCGAGGCCGCCGAGTGCATGAAGGCGCTGGGCTATCGCCACGATCAGGCAAGCCCCAAATGCGTGGACGATGTGGACTTCAACCGCTTTTGCTATGTCCGGCGCGGTTAGACCGGCCGGCGCACGATATCGAAGGCGCAGGACAGGCGCTTGTCGTCTGCGGTGAAGGGCACGGTGCCATGCCACATATGCGACGGAAACAGCACCATCAGGCCCGGCTCGGGCTTGACCAGGTGGTCGGGGCCCAGCTGCGGTGATGTCGGGGGGCCGGGTTCGCCGAATTTCAGCCAGCCTTGCTGGCCTTCCATCTTTTCAGGCACCCGCACGTAAAGGGCCGATGACAGCCAGCCTTCGGGATGGATGTGGTTGATGTGGAAACCGCCGCTGTTCAGCCGCACCGACCAGGCACCACCGAACCCGTAGTCCTGGGCGCCCTCGCCGATGGCGGCGATATGGGTGCGGATCGGGGCATCGATTGTCGCGAACAGCGCGCGGACCGCCGGATCGGGATAGTCCTGCAAGCCGCGCATCGTCTGGCTGCCATGCCGCAAGGATTGCCCCACCGGATGGGTCAAGGGACCGTGGATCGTATCCAGCGCCGCGCCCAGATCGCGCAGGTAATCGTCCAGATTGTTCCAGCCTTGCGGCGGCGTGATGCGATAGCGTTTCACCAGCCGGTCATAGTCATACAGCCCGGTGTAGCGGGCATCGCCCGCCAGCCGCCACGCCACCGCCAACAGCGCGGCGGCATGCTGGTCGCTGGGCCGCGCGGCATGCAAGGCTTCGGCGCGGCGCACCGCCTGTTCGATGCGCCCCAGCGCCAGGTCCACTTCGATTTCCGCCTTGGCGCGCGCTTGCGGCGTGACGCCGGGGGGCGCCGCGGCAAGGCGCCGGTCGGAATCCTGCGGATCGAATTTCAGTCCGCTGCGCGCCGCCAGCACATTCAGCGAGGGATCGCGGTCGGCCGCCTTGCACACCAGCGCCCAGGCGCCTTCTTCATCGCCGGCATCCTGCAACAGCTTCACCGTCACCGCGACAATGTCGTGGCTTTGGGGCGCGGCATCCAGTTCGGCGCGCGCGCGCGCCAGATCGCCGGTCTGCATCCATACCAGGCCGGCCAGTTCCCGCTGCGCCTGGGGATTGGAAGGATCCTTGCGCACCGCCTTGCGCCAAGCGGTTTCGGCTTCCTCAAAGCGGCCCTGTTTGTTGAACAGCCGTCCCAGCAGGACATAGGAATGGATGTCGTCCATCCCTTTGCTGATGGCGCGGCGGGCGGCGCTTTCGGCTTCTTCTTCCTCACCCAGCCGCAAAGCGATAGAGGCCAGCGCGAATTGCGCCGCGCCGTCCTGCGGCGCCAGCCGCACCGCCTGGCGCAGTTCGCGGTGGCACCCCTGCAGATCACCCAGCTGGTGCAGCACCAGGCCGAGCAGGCTGTGGGCCGGCGCACCGCCCTGTCCACCGGCGATGGCCCGTGACAGCACATCGCGCGCTTCCGGCACGCGGCCGCTTTGCAGCAGGAATTGGGCGGTGCTCAAGGGATCGGGCAACATGGCGCGATTCCGTCACGGGGCAACCGGACGCGCAAGCCCTATTCGCGCGCGCGCCCGATGCGCCATACTGGCGGCAGACCCAATGAGGCGAACACCATGAAATTGCCCGCCGCGCTTGCCCTTCTTCTGCTGGCCGCACCCGCACAGGCCCAGGTCACGGTGATCCAGAATCCCGTGACCCCGGCGGACGCCAAACCCAATGATCCCGGTGTGCCCGACGCCTACACGATCAACGGCCAGTTCGAGCGCGTCGTGGTGATCCGGGTGAAGAACAAGGTTGATCTGCTGCACGGCATCGAAGCGATGGTGAAGAAGGAGAACATCAAGAACGGTGTCATCCTGGCAGGTATCGGCTCGCTGCGCGGCTATCACGTTCACCAGATCAACAACCGGGATTTTCCCACCCGCAACATCTTCACCAAGGCGCTGACCACGCCCTGTGACCTGATCGGCATGAACGGCTATGTCGTGAACGGCGTGGTGCACGCCCATATGAGCCTGGGCACCGGCGAGAAAGCCATCAACGGCCATCTGGAGCCGGGCACCGAGGTCTTCACCTATGCCATCGTCACCATCGGGGTGATGAACGGCACCGACCTGAGCAAGATCGACGACAAGAGCTACCGTTAGGGAACTTTGGCTCCCGCCCGGTGTTTCCCTCCTATTGAGGGAGAGATTCATGAAGCCGATTGCGATTTTGGGCCTTGTTCTGATTGTTTTGGGTATCGGCGGGCTGTTCGTCAGCCATGTCAGCTGGACCGAAACCACGCCGATCGTGAAGGCCGGTCCCCTGGAGATCAATTCCCAGGAAAACCACACGGTCTGGATTCCCACCGCCGCGGGTGTCGTGGCCGTGCTGGCCGGTCTGGGCCTGGTCTTTGCGGGCAAAAAGGCGGCCTAGTTTCGCTGCAACAGCGAAGACGGGTTGCGTTGCGGCCCGTCACAGTTCCCGCCTATCATCCTCCCCATAATCCATCGGGGAGACCAACATGCGTTCCGTCATCAAGCTTGCCTTGGCCACATGCGTTGGCGCCGCGCTGGGCGCCGCCGGCATCACCGGCGTCATGGCCCAGAAGGACCCCAAGGTCGGCGTGACCGTCAATGATCCGATCGGCCCGGTCCCCGATCCCGCCCGCGTCACCGCAACCTTGCCCAAGGACATCAAGTGCACCGGCACCGAGGGCAAGCAGACCATGTGCATGCTGTACGGCGATCCGTCCAAGCCGGGTCCGTACATGGTGAAATACACCTGGTGGCCGGGCAATTTCTCCAAGCCGCACTATCACAACAACGAACGCTTCGCCTACATCGTGTCCGGCACCTGGTGGACTTCGTCCAGCAGCGTCTATGACGAACGCACCACCTATCCGGTTCATGCCGGCACGGTCGCGGTGGACAAGCTGAAGGGCATCCACTGGGACGGCGCGCGCACCGGCGAAAAAGAACCGGCCGTGCTGATCCTGGCCGGCACCGGCCCCAACATCACCCAGGGCGTGGACGAGAACGGCAAGGACATGGGTCCGCCGCGCTAACCGCGCATAAGACTAGAGTTACAGCGCCGCGTGAGCCATGCTTGCGCGGCGCTGTTGTATAATGAGGGGCCCCGCGTGAAATTCCATCCTGTCTATCTTTTCCTGGCGGTGCCCTATGCCGCCTTCCTGTGGGTGCCGTTCTACAACCGCCTCGAGCCCCAGCTTCTGGGCATTCCCTTTTTCTACTGGTGGCAGATCTTCGGCATC
>CANGRN010000186.1 GCA_947455695.1 Alphaproteobacteria bacterium | reverse complement strand
TATGCAGGCGCGGATGGAGGCTGCTCGCGCCCGGTTTGGGCCGCTGAAGGCCAGACAGCCCCCCAAGGTATTCCGCGACCGGTTGCAGCAACAGCTCAAGCAGCTGCTGGCGGATTGAGGAAAACAGGAGGTTCCATGAAAGCGTATGCTCTTTTCACCCTGTTGCTCGCGACCACCATCAGTACGCCAATGGCCGTGGCGCAAACCACCAGCGAGATAGACGCCCATATTGCGGCGGCCAAGACCGCTGCGGGGCTGGATTACCGCGCCACGTTCGTCAACCTGTGTTTTCCCACACCGTTTCCTGGTGGCCCGCGCGGCGCGGCAGCGCTGCTGACGCCGCGGCCCGCGCCGGACCGGGGTATCTGGTATGCCTCACCCTACCAGGTGTTCGACAATCTCTACTGGCTGGGCACACGCCAGCATTCGTCCTGGGCGCTGAAGACCAGCGCCGGCCTTATCATCGTCGACACCAACTTCGCCTGGGCAACGCAGCCCGAAATTCTGGATGGACTGGCGAAGCTGAAGCTCGATGCCAGGGACATCAAATATGTGATTCTCAGTCACGCCCATGGCGATCATGACCAGGGCGTCGCAACCTTGCAGAGCAAGTTCGGCACCAAGGTGGTGATGGGCGGTCCCGACTGGGACACGACCCTGCAGCGCGCTCCGGACGTGGCGGGTGGCGTGCCCAAGCGTGGTCCCGGTGACATTGCGGTGGGACCGGAAGGCACCAAGGTAACGCTGGGCGACACGACGGTGGATGTCATCTTCACACCCGGCCATTCGCCCGGCACCCTGTCCTATGTCTTCCCGGTCAAGGACAAGGGCAAGACGGTGATGGTGGCCTATTCGGGCGGCACCCTGACCGGTGCCTTTGGCACCGATGGCAAGCGCTGGGACGAATATATCGACTCCCAGAAGCGCATTGCCCGGGCCGCCTCCGCTGCCGGCGCCTCCGTGATCCTTTCCAACCATAGCGAGTACGACAACGCCTATACCAAGGCGCGGCTGGTCGCGGTGAAGCGGGAAGTGGGAGAGGGCAACCCCTTTATCTCCACACCGCAAAGCGTGCAGGACTACTTCACGGTGATGGAGGAATGCGCCACCGCAGCCAAGCTGCGCAACGGCGCGAAATAATTGGCACGCAGGGGCCAAAGAGCAGGGGACGTCATGATAGACCGCAGAAACTTTTTAACCACCACCGCATCCGTCGCGTTGTTGGGGGCAAGCCCCGTTGGCGCCCAGACGGCTCCGCGCCAGACCAACTGGCTGCATTACGCCAACGATCTCTCCAGCGCCCGCTACTCCCCGCTGGACCAGATCAATGCCGGCAACTTCGACAAGCTGGAACTGGCCTGGAAGTTCAGCACCAATTCCCTGGGACCGCGGCTGGATGCCGATTATCAGTCCACCCCGCTGGTCGCGAATGGGCGCATCTATGTCACCGCCGGCTTCCGCCGCGATGTGGTGTGCCTGGATGCGGGCACCGGCGAGCTTCTTTGGATGCACACCCATGACGAGGGTGAGCGTATCGGATCGCGCGGCGGCCCGGGCCTGGGTGTCGGCTATTGGACTGACGGTACAGCCGAACGCATTCTCTATGTCACCCGCGGCTACACCATGTTCTCGCTGGATGCCAGGACCGGCATTCCCGATCCCAACTTCGGCCCCGGCGGCTCCATCGACCTGCGCCAGAATGACGACCAGCAGATGGATCCCAACAAGGGCGTGATCGGCCTGCACGCACCGCCCTTCGTGGTGCGCGACACGGTGGTGGTGGGTTCGGCGCCGACGGCAGCCGTGAAGGGGTATGTCCGCGGCTTTGATGTGAAGACGGGCCGGCGCAAATGGATTTTCCACACCATCCCGATGAAGGGCGAGTTCGGCTACGAAACCTGGACCACGCCGGGCCAGGCCGAAACCAGCGGCAATATGGGTTCCTGGGCGCCGATGTCTGCCGATCCCGAGCTGGGGCTTGTCTATGTCGGCATCGAGTCGCCCCAGACCGACCTGCTTGGCGTCAGCCGCACGGGTCCGCATCTGTTTGCCGAAAGCCTGGTGGCGCTGGATATCGAGACGGGCGCGCGCAAGTGGCATTACCAGATGGTTCATCATGGCATCTGGGACCGGGACGTGTCCTGTGCCGGCGTCATCTGCGACATCCCCCACAATGGCAAGATCGTCAAAGCCATTGCCCAGCCCACCAAGCAGGGCTTTGTCTATGTGCTGGACCGCGCCACGGGCAAGCCGGTCTGGCCGATCCTGGAAAAGAAGGTGCCCCAGGGCAATGTGCCGGGCGAATGGTATTCGCCAACCCAACCCATTCCGTCGGCGCCGCCGCCCTTCGCCAAGCAGGGTGTCACCGAAGCCGACCTGGTGGACTGGACACCCGAGATCAAGGCGCGTGCGCGTGAGATCGCGAGCCATTATGTCCTGGCCGACCTCTATACGCCGCCGCCCATGGTCGACGACAAGATCTTCGGGGCGCTGTGCATGCCGGGCCTGCAGGGCGGCATCAACTGGCCGGGCGCGTCCTACGACCCGGAAACCCACATGCTCTATTTGTTCGCCAAGAACGAGATGGGTGTCATCGGCGCGACCATCGGCAAGGACGGCAAGGTCGTTCAAACCGGTGGCTATCCGCCGCCGGGCAGTTCCGACTCGAATGGCGGGTCGTTCGGCGGCGTGGCCAGCCTCAAGGGCGGCAGTTCGTTCTTTCGGTATCGCCCGGACGGCATGAACGATCCCATCGGGCCGGGTGTGATTTCGATCGAGCGCATTCCCCTGATGAAGCCGCCCTATGGCACCATCACGGCGATCGACCTGGCGAAAGGCACGCAGGCGTGGCAGATCGTTCATGGCGAGACGCCGGACCACATCAAGAACCATCGCCTGCTCAAGGGTGTTTCCATTCCGCGCACCGGCCAGGCCGGCATCCTGGGGACACTGACCACCAGGACGCTGGTCATCTGCGGCGATAGCGGGCTGTTCACCGACGAGAAGGGCCGCAAGGGTGCGCGCCTGAGAGCCTATGACAAGGCCACCGGCGAACAGAAGGGTGCGGTTTTCATGGACAAGGTGCAGACCGGCGCCACCATGACCTACATGCACAATGGCAAGCAGTACCTGGTCTGCGCGCAGGGCAGTTCCTACGGCGCCGATCTGGTGGCCTATTCTCTGCCTGCCTGAGGGAGTCGTCAGCCAACCGGAGGTTTGCTAGTACTGGCCGGGAGGAGATGACCGTTGGCCCGCAAGAATACCCGCCGAAGTGGCAGTGTTGTCACCATCAACGACGTGGCGCGCCATGCCGGCGTTTCGCCCATGACCGTATCGCGCGTGATCAATTCGGGGACCAATGTGCGCGAGGAAACGCGCGACAAGGTCAATGCCTCGATAAAGGCGCTGCGTTTTTCGCCCAACCTGGCGGCGCGCAACCTGGCCAGTGCCGGCTCCATCTATATCGGGCTTATCTGTTCCAATCCCAGCGCCGCCTATTTGAGCGAATTGCTGATGGGCAGCATGGAGCAATCCCGCATCAGCGGCTGCCAGCTGATGATCGAGGAGTGTGAAGGGGCAGGCAAGGACCGGGACGCCATCCTGAATATGGTCCGGGGCGGGATTGACGGCGTGATCCTTGTCCCACCGCTTTGCGATTCCGAGGAAGCGCTGGCGGCGGTTGTCGAAGCCGGCCTTCCCGCCGTGCTGGTGGCCTCGGGTCGCCCAGCGGCCGGCATCTCCGCAGTGAGCATCAATGATTTCGAAGCCGCGCGCGCCATGACCCGATACCTGCTCGCCCTAGGGCATCGCCGAATTGCTTTCATCAACGGCCATCCCAACCAGACGGCCAGCGGCCAGCGCCTTCGCGGTTATGTGGAGGGCATGACCGAAGCGGGCCTGTCGATCGGCACCGACCAGGTGGCGCAGGGGTATTTCAAATACCGTTCCGGTCTCGCGGCGGCTGAAACGTTGCTGTCGGGCTACAAGCCCACTGCCATCTTCGCTTCCAATGACGAGATGGCGGCCGCCACCATGGCGGTTGCCCATCGCAAGGGACTGGATGTGCCGGGCGATCTGGCAGTGGTCGGTTTTGACGATACCCCATTGGCCACGACGGTGTGGCCTGAGCTGACCACGGTGCGGCAGCCCATCGCCGACATGGCGCGCGAGTCGGTACGGATGCTGATCGAACAGGTCCGCAGACGGCGCGCGGGCGCCCCACCGGCGGTGACGCACAAGGTGGTCAAGTTCTCGCTGGTCGAGCGTGAATCTTCAATGCGCTCTGCTGGCGCGGCGCCACAAGCACCAGAAACCCGTCGCAAGGCACCTGCGACCAAGTCTTGACAGGGCCAGGGCTGTGTTATTGGTAACGCAACCACGGTTCGAGTAATGCCATGAAGAACGGTCCCCCCGCCGGTTCGGCGATCTATCCCAGTCTTGCCGGCAAGCGCGTGGTCATTACCGGGGGTGGCTCGGGGATCGG
>CANGRN010000185.1 GCA_947455695.1 Alphaproteobacteria bacterium | reverse complement strand
TTGCAGTACACCAGGTCAGATGGCTATCTCACTCTTCAGTCCAGCGAAGCCAAGAATATCACCATCAAGACCATAACCGAACTCGCGCCCGGCTGGAATCTGACGCTGTTCGGCAGCTACAATGCGCTGTTCCAGAACCTGAATGACAATGCTGGTATAACTGCCGCGCAGGTTATTGCCTTTGGCAAGACCTATGCACTGCAGAATACCAATCCCAAAGCTGGCAACTACGCCCCTTACAACCATGTCCACAAGAAGACGGACATGGATTATGCACGCCTGCAGGGCGATCTGGGCAACGGCCTTTCCATCGACAATACGTTGTACACCTATGACTACCGCAACAAGACGCTGAGCACGACCTCGGCGCAGCAGACGACTGCCGATATCGCCAATGGCGTAACCCAGGGCAATGGCAGCATCGTAAACGGCGTATTTTTCCCGAACGACGTGCCCGGCTATACCAAGCAGAATGCCTTCCGCGTCTACGGCAATATCTTCCGCGCTGCCAAGGATTTTGACTTTGGCTGGCTGACCGGCCAGCTGCGCGCAGGCGTTTGGTGGGAATCCCAGAGCACACAACGCGCCCGCTCCGACTATGACGCCACCAAGTGCTTTTCCTCCCTGAATTGCGATCCCTGGCATGGCGGCAATCAGACGTATGCAGATTCCCGTCTTTACAACAGCACTGCCAAGCCCAGCACCGTCGTTGCCTCGCCCACCTCGGCGCCATATGGCGGCGGCTTCTTCGAATACCAGGAACATTCCAATTGGAACCAGTACCAGCCCTTCATCGAACTGGAGCTGCATCCGCTGGAGGACCTGACCGTGACGCCGGGCTTCAAGTATGTTGAGTGGTCGCGCAGCGTTGCCGCGCCGCTGGAACAGAAGACCAAGCCGGTGGTGCCAGTATTTGCTAGCTACACCACTTACCGCGACCTGCCCTTCCTGATGGCGAACTACAAGATCCAGCCCAGCTGGAGCGTCTATGCCCAATATGCCGAGGGCATCTATGTGCCGGATATCAGCTCCTTCGAGCAGGCCAAGCCGACCACGACATACCCCAAGGCCCAGACCACCACCAACTATCAGGTGGGCACGGTGTTCTATGCAGATCAGTTCACGTTCGACGCCGACCTTTATTACATCGGGGTTGCAAACAACATTACCTACCAGGCTTGCAACATTGCCCCCTTCACGGGCTCAGCGAGCGAAACCTGCGCGCTCAACACCGGCAATGCCACCTATCGCGGCATCGAGGGTGAAGGCACCTATGCCTTTGAGGGCGACCTGGAAGGTTTGTCGGTGTTCCTGAACGGCTCAGTCGGATCGGGCAAGACGGGCGGATTTTGGATCAAGCAAGTCCCGATGTGGACCTCGGCGCAAGGCATCTTCTATAAGCGCGGTCCCTGGAAGGTTTCTCTGATCGACAAGATCGTCGGTCAGCAATATTCCGACGCCTCCAACAGCAACTTCTACAAACTGGGCGCCTATTCCAATATGGACTTCAAGGCCAGCTACGGCTGGGAATCCCTTGAGTTCGGCCTGGGCATCTCCAATGTGTTGAACTCCCGCAGCATCGGCGCTGTCAGCGTTGTCGACAAGACGCCAATCGGTGGCAGCAGGGTCGACGACATCTTCAATCGCGGCAGCAGCTTGGACACCTATTCCTTTCAGCCCTCGCGCGGCTTCCAGTTTACCGTCAAAGCCCGTTTCTAGGAGACACACTCATGCGATACGGACTTCTGGTTTGCGCCGCCATGGCGCTGGGATCGGCCGGCGCACAGGCCGGCATGCTGGCGCCGGGCGAATTCGCCGCCGGGCGTTACCTGCCGCCGCCGCCCGACGCGGTCACCACCCACCGCGAGATGGACGAACTGCACGCCATCGCGGCCCGCAGCACGGCCGAAGACCGCGCCGTCGCCAAGCGCGACGCGCAGAACGAGACGCCCACCATCTTCAACGACGCGGCCGGCTTCGACCTGTCCGCCAGCCCCCAGACCTTCAAGCTTCTCACCCTGGTGGGCGAGGAGGAAGAAGACGACACCAAGGACGCCAAGGCCTATTTCCACCGCGACCGGCCCTATGCGGCCGAACCCGCGATCAAGACCTGCACCCCGGTCAAGCCCGGCAAGGCCGCCAACTCCTATCCCAGCGGCCATGCCACACGGGCCTTCTCGATGGGCGTGGTGCTGGCCAGCCTGGTCCCTGCCAGGTCCCAGGAAATCCTGGCGCGCGCGTCGCAATATGCCGAACGCCGGCTGATCTGCGGTGTGCACTATCGCAGCGATATCGTGGCAGGCCAGCAGTTCGGTACCGTGCTGGCGCTGAAGCTGATGCAGAAGCCGGAATTCCAGGCCCTGATGGCGGCAGCCCAGGCGGAACTCAAAGGCCGCTAGGCCCACGCGCAAGCCGGCCAGAGCATGCACCCCAAAAGCGCTATCGCAAGCCTGCGCACACGCTACTGCGCCATGCGCCAGGGCGACTTGTCTGACCAGCCCTTGAGAGCCGCCGAAGCCCAGGCGGCATCCTTGTCCTTGTGGCAGGCATTGCAGGCGTTCGGGACGTTGAGCGCCGCCGTCTGCGCCGGAGTCACGAAATGGAAGGTGTGGCTGGCGACGAACGGTCCGCCTGGCAACTCCGGCTGGATCTTGGGCATGTGGCAGGCCACACATTCGCTGCCGGGTGAACCGGCCTTGTGATGGGTATGTTCCTCCAGGCTGGCCGCATGCGGACCGTTCTGGCTGTTCAGGCTGTGGCAGGTGCCGCAAACCTGGCTGGCGGGCTTGCGCAGCATCGCCTCGTTCTTGCTGCCATGGGGATCGTGGCAGCTGAAGCAGGTGACGCCGCGGGCATACATCAGGCTCTGCACGAAATCATTGCCCTGCATCCGGTTCTTGTGCGCCGTGCCGTCGGCGAAATGGGTGAAGGTGGTTTCGCCCAGCTTGTGTTCTTCCAGCTTCCAGAAATCCGCCAGCTTCAGGCCGGCATGATAGCCGACCGGCCAGTCATAATATTTTCCCTGGATCGGATTGCTGAGCGGCTGGCCCTGGGAATGGCACTGGATGCAGGTGTCATTGGCCTGCACGTAATTCTGCCGCGAGGGATTGAGAATGTTGACCAGTTTGGGGTTCGCGGCATGGTCGCTGCCCGCGCCATGGCACTGCTCGCAGCCGACATTCCATTCGCTGACCTTCTTGGTCTGGATGTCGTAATTGACCGAGTGACAGCCGTCACACAAGGGACCCGTGGGGCGGCTCGAATTGTCGCCCGCCGGATCGGGATACTTGACCGCCCCCCAGTCACCCGCATCGGGCACATGATACTTCGACCACTTCTTGGTCTCGATATTCCATTGCACTGGCAGAGGCACGTAAGTATCGCCCTGCTTCTTGAAATAACGCTGCTTCCATTTGCTGCCATAAACGAAGGCGACGTCATCCTTGGAGAAGCGCAGCTCTTCGGGCGCCGTCTGGGGGTCCGCGGCAAAGGCATCGGGATGGACCTTGGGATCGCGGACGACATTCGCCATCGCGGTCTTTTTCCAGCGGTCATAGATTTCCTGATGGCAACTGGCACAGGCCTGCGAACCGACATAGTGCGCCGATTGCACCGCGCCCTCCTGTTGCGCCGCGACGTTCGTCCCCTTGGGCGGCGCAACAATGGCGAGATGGCGGATATAAGAAACAAGCTGCCAGACCTGACGGTCCGGGAAATTCCAGGCCGGCATCGCCGTGTTCCGGATGCCGTTGCGGATATGATAGAAAATCTCGCCATCCGTCAGGGACGGCGCCAGGGCGCGCAGAGCGGGCGGACGCGGGAAACTGCCGGCGCCCAGTTCGGTTTTCCCGCCGCCGTCATAGGCGTGGCAGGTCTCGCACTTGGCGGTGAACAGGTCATGCCCGGCCCGGATGTTGGCCGGATCGGGCTGCGCGGTCAGCGGATTGACCTTGTTCTTGTCCGCCGCCGGAACGCTGGCATGCAGCAGCCAGGTCGCCACCCGGACTTCCAGGGCCGAAGGCTCCTGACGGGCCACCGACAATCCGGGCAACAGCAACGCATAAGCGGCAACAGCAAGAATGACGACGATGACGGCAGCGA
This sequence comes from Alphaproteobacteria bacterium, assembly GCA_947455695.1. Taxonomy (GTDB): domain Bacteria; phylum Pseudomonadota; class Alphaproteobacteria; order Micropepsales; family Micropepsaceae; genus Rhizomicrobium. Next base: position 389 of record CANGRN010000185.1, on the reverse strand, counting down.
TGATCCAGCGACGCATGTCAGTCCCCCCTCTGCGATGACCAGGGTTTCTTTGGTGCGAAGCAGGCTGAAGTCTTGATACGAGTGTTACAGGGTGTCAATCGCATGATATACTCGTATCATGGCCAGAAATTCAGGAACCAAAACACCGTCCATGCGTTGGCTGCTTCTGGTGCATCAGCTGCCGGCCAAACCCGCTTATGCGCGCGTCAAGATCTGGCGGCAACTGCAGGAAATCGGCGCGATCAACATCAAAAGCGCCGTCTACATGCTCCCGGCGGGCGATGATGCGCGCACAAAATTCAAGGGCGTGCTGAAGCATATCGAAACCCATGGCGGCGAGGGGGTCTTGTACGAATCCGAGCTTCTGGCGGGCATGCGCCACGATCAGC
>CANGRN010000184.1 GCA_947455695.1 Alphaproteobacteria bacterium | reverse complement strand
GGGCGATGCCGTCATGCTGGCCGACAAGCACGACCTGACCCGCGTCTATGCGCCGCCCCAGGCCGCCAGCGTCCAGATCGGCAGCCTGTTCCAGGATCCGACCGTGCCGGCGCGCCTGCTGGTCGACGACCTGCTGGCCAAGCATTTCCTGGTGGTGGGCTCGACCGGTTCGGGCAAGTCCTCGGCGGTGACCTGCATCCTGCAGCGGCTGCTGCACGAACACAGCCACGCCCATATGCTGATCCTGGACATCCACAATGAATATTCCGCCGCGTTCGGCGGCCTTGTGGAGCCGATCAACCTGGACAATTTCAGCCTGCCCTTCTGGATGCTGGACTTCACCGAAATGGTGGCCGCCCTGGTCAGCAACGACACCCATCACGATGCCGAGGTGGAAATCCTGGCCGATGCGGTGGTGGTGGCCAAGAAGCGCTACAGCGAATCGGCGACTTCCCGTTCGGGCGCGCTGCGCAAGACCGAGGGCACCAACATGGTGATCACGGTGGACACGCCCACGCCGTTCCGCATGTCGGACGTCATGGCCTGGCTGGACGAACAGCTGGGCCGCCTGGAGCGTACCCAGTTCCTGTTGCCCTATCGCCGCCTCAAGGCGCGCATCGAGAGCCTGGCCACCGACCAGCGCTACAACTTCATGTTCGGCAGCCTGTCGGTGCAGGACACCATGGGCGATGTGCTGGCGCGGCTGTTCCGCGTGCCGGCCGAGGGGCGTCCCATCTCGGTGATCGATCTTTCCACCGTGCCGCCGGAAATCCTGGACGTGGTGATCTCGGTGATCTCGCGCCTGGCCTTCGACCTTGCGGTGTGGAGCAAGGGCGGTTTGCCCATGCTGCTGGTGTGCGAGGAAGCGCATCGCTACGCGCCGGTCGACGACAGCAAGTTCATGCCCACCCGCCAGGCGCTGTCGCGCATCGCCAAGGAAGGCCGCAAGTACGGCCTCAGCCTGTGCCTTGTGACCCAGCGTCCGTGTGAACTGGACGCCACCATCCTGTCGCAATGCGGCACCGCGGTGGTGCTGCGCCTGTCCAGCGAGCGCGACCAGGAAGTGATCCGCGGCTCCACCTATGAAGGCATGATCGACCTGGTGGATTTCCTGCCGCTGCTGGGCGACCGCGAGGCCATCATTCTGGGGCAGGGCGTCTCCATGCCCATGCGCGTGCGCTTCGACGATCTGGGCAAGCGCGGGGTCCCGCGCAGCATGCATGTCGGTTTCTCCAAGAGCTGGAAGGCGCCGAACCTGGATCGCGAAGGCCTGGATGAGTTGGTCGGCCGCTGGCGTCGCGCCGGCCGCGAAAAGGCCTAAACGCGCGGGTCTTTTGCCCGCTGAGTGCGTCGCGCATGCTCACGTGCGTCAAGCACGCTCCGCGCGCGCTCCTGCTCACCGGCCAAAATCCCTCTCGCTCTTACGGTGGCGAAATCAGCGCTTCAGAAGATAGAAGCCGACAACCCGGCTGTCGCCGCCGGGCAGGGTCACGGCGCGCTGCTGGACCTGGGAAAAGCCGTTCTTCTCCAGCACCCGTGCGGCGGCGCGGTTTTCCGCCTGTACCGCCGCCGCCAGCCGCTTCAGGTCCAGCGGACCCAGGGCATAGGTGATGACCGTGCCCACCGCTTCGCTGGCGAACCCCTGGTCCCAGCGATCAGGGCGCAGCAGGAAGCCAAGTTCTGCCGAGCCGTCCCGGATCAGGCTGAGATCGATGCTGCCGATGGCTTGCCGGTTTTCCAGGATGGTCCAGTAGCGGCAGAGCCCCGCGGCCATTGCCGCCTGCTGCTCGCGCACCACCTCATTTGCCACCGCCAGCTCGGTCATCGGCGGGCGGCTCCAGAAGCGCATGGCGGCGGGATCGCTGAGAATGTCGAAAAGCGGGGCGGCGTCGGCGGGGATCTGGGGCCGCAAAATCAGACGGGTCGTCTTTAGCAGCATGCTGAAAAACCGAGAGGCGGCCGGCTGCTTTCGCGCCGTAACCGCCTCTCACTGCCCCCTTCAAATTGGACCACTGGAACCGGACCCCATTTCCGAATTCCAATCACTTGCGGGGTTTCCCCAAACCGTCCGTCCGCAGGTGGCGCTAAGTGTGCTGGAGACACGGTCTTGCGCAATGGTTTTGCATTGCTCCCTGGGGGTTTGGCGATGCTTTGGCGCGCGATGTGGGTTTTTCGCAACAATTGTTACGAGCTTTGGCGCTAGGCGCTGCGAAAATGCTTGGAGAGCTTCAAGCCCTGGCGCTGGTAATTGGAACCCAGTCCCTCGCCATAACCTTCCGGCGGCGGATCGGTCAGCCGCTCGAACACCAGCCGGCCGATCACCTGGCCATGTTCCAGGATGAAGGGAACCTCGCGGGAACGCACCTCCAGCACGCCGCGCGCGCAGGGCGGCTTGCCCGCCTCATAGCCGAAGCCCGGATCGAAGAAGCCGGCATAGTGAACACGAAACTCCCCCACCAGCGGGTTGAAGGGCACCATCTCGGCGGCGTGGTCGGGCGGGATTGCGACGCGTTCGCGCGAAACCAGGATGTAGAACTCGTCCGGATCCAGCACCATGTCGCCGCGCGCATTGGCTTCGATGGGCTCCCAGTAATCGGCCGGGTCCAGCAGGCCGACCTTGTCCACGTCGATCAGGCCGGTGTGCTTCTTGGCGCGAAACCCGATGCGCTTGCCGATGTCGGCGCTGCCCTTGAGATCGATCGACAGCGCCAGGCCGTCATTGATGTTGGGATCGCCGTCCACCAGGGGCGCCTGTTCGTGCAGGCGGCGCAGCGCGGTGTCGCTGAAGCTGGGCGAACCATGGCGGATGCGCAGCTGGTTCAGGCGCGAACCCTTGCGCACCAGAACCGGGAAGGTCTGGGGGCAGATCTCGGCATAGAGCGGGCTGCGATAGCCCGGTTCAACGCGGTCGAAGCTGGGGGCATAATCGGTGATCAGCCGGGTGAAGACGTCGATGCGGCCGGTGGAGCTCTTGGGATTTGCGCCGCCGGAAATCCGCGCGGAAAATTCGGCGCGTTCCAGAAGCGGCACGATATAGACGCTGCCCGCTTCCAGCACCGCGCCGTTGGTCAGGTCGACCTCGTGCATGAACACGGTCTTGAGCTTGTCTTCCACCGTGGCGGCGGGGCCGGGCAGGAAGCTGGCGCGCACGCGATAGGCCACGGCGCCCAACCGCAGATCGATGCTGGCGGGCTGGATCTGGCCCGGGGCGAAGGGCTCGGACGCGGTGACCTCGCGGCCCTGGTCCAGCAACCGCTTCAGGACATGGCTGGGCAGGATGCCGGTCGAGAATCGGCCATAGCTCTCATCAGCGGGAATCAGGGTTTCAACGGTGGCAGCCATTACCCGGTTATAAGGGGGGTGGGGGCGTGGGTCACGGCCGGCTCACCCAGGAATGCCCGGATATCCCCAATCGCCTCGGCCAGGCCGCAGCGTTTGACCGGGGATTTTTCCGGAAAAGCGGTCAGCAGCCGGCTGGGGGTGGCCCCTTCCAGGATCACAAAGCAGCCCTTGTCCTGCGGTCCCCGGATCAGGCGGCCAAAGGCCTGTTTCAGGCGGAAGCGGGTGATGAGGTCGTCATAGCCCTTGCCGAACCGGGCGCGGCGCGCCTTGTGCAGGATGGTAGGCTTGGGCCAGGGCACCTTGTCGAACACCACCAGACGCAAAGACCGCCCCGGCACATCCACCCCGTCGCGCAGGGCGTCGGTTCCCAGCAGGCAGGCATTTTCCTCGGCGCGGAACAGGTCCACCAGCGCACCGGTGTCCAGCCGGTCCATGTGCTGGGCGTACAGCGTCAGCCCGGCGGCGGCCAGGGGTTCGGCGATGCGCGTGCCGGTATCGCGAAGTGCCCGCACGGCGGTGAACAGCCCGAGCGCCCCGCCGCCCGACGCCAGAAAGAGTTCGCGGTAGGCCGCGGCCAGCGCATCGGGATCGCGGCGCGCAATGTCGGTGACCACGAAGACGCGCGACTGGTCTTCATACAGGAAGGGCGAGCCGAAATGGGCGCGCCGCGCCGGCTGGGGCAGATGGCCGGCGCCGGTGCGCACTTCGGCGCTGGCCCAATGATCGTCCTGATTGCCGCCATTGTCGCGCAAGGTGGCGGATGTGATCAGCGCGCCATGGGCGGTTTCCAGCACGGCGGTGGACAAGGGTTTGGTGGGATCGATCCAGTGGCGCTCCAGCCCGATATCGGCATCGCGGCCATCTTCGCGGGCCAGTTCGAACCAATCCACGAACTCTTCGGCGATCTCGCCATTCTCCAGCGTTTCCAGCATCTGGATCCAGGCCGGCAGGACGGCCTTGGCGCGGCGGTCCAGCCCGCGCGCTGCTGCATCCAGCCGCGCCCTGGTATAGGGCTCCAGCTCGGCGGTCTTGTCGTTCATCTTCTTGCGCAGAAGGCGTGCCAATTCCTTCAAGGGATCGGCAATGCGTTTGAGACCGCGCGACAGGCCGGCAACCGCCTGCAGCATCTCCGGGCTCATGGGCTGGGTGTCGGCT
>CANGRN010000183.1 GCA_947455695.1 Alphaproteobacteria bacterium | reverse complement strand
GCGCCCGTTCACCCGCGCCAGTTTTTCTGCCACGCTTTTGCGCAGCCACAATTTGTCGGTGGCGCCGTCCACCCGGTGCCAATAGGGCGGGTTGTGGTTGCTGGCATAGAAATTCTCGCCCTTGAGGCCCGCATCCCGCGCCTCGATCACGGCTTCGCCGAACAGGGCATTGTCGCGGATGATGGGGATGCGCTGGCGGAACCCCTTGCGCGCCGCGCGCAGGGGCGCCTGGTCGCCGATGGGACGGTTGCGCAACTCTTCCAGGACGCCGAACGCGGACATTTGCGCTACACTAGGATGATGGACGAGCGTTCCGAAAGCCCATACCGCCATGCGCGCCGCGCCTTCATCGCGGCCTGCGAGCATGCGCGCCTGGACACGGTGGCGCGCCTGCATCCGGCCAAAAGCCCGGACGGCAAGCCGCTGTTCATGGACTGCGCCGCGACCGGTCCCCGCGATGCCGCCAAGGCGGTGCTGGTGGTGGCGCGCGGGTCCACCGGATCGGCCATGCTGGTTGCGCTGCTGAAGAGCCCGCTCGCACCCCCGCCGGACGCGCGGCTGGTGCTGGTGCATGCCCTGGACCCTGCCGCCTTTGCCGGGGTGGCGGGCGATCCGAAATGGCCGGCCGCCATGCTGAAGGCCGAAGTCACCGAAGATCTGCGGAAAGTCCGCGCCCTGGCGGTGCTGCCACTGGAAGAAGGCCCCGACCTGAGGCCGGTGCTGGCCGCCCAGCTGCCCGATGCCAGGATCACCACCCTGCCCATCGCTGCCGACGCCGGTTCCGCGCGGGGCGCAATCGCGGCCTTCTTCGGGCAATAAATTTCGGTAACAGCCTTGCAGCCCCCCGGACCCGGGCAGATGATTGGCGCCGGTTCAACCAGCAAGGGGGTTTTCATGCGTTTGCTTCTCGCCGCCGCAGTCATCGTTGCCGCCATCTCGCCCGTCCAGGCCGCCGACACGCCGCAGCAGGCCAGCATGAAGAGCTGCGCCGCCACCTGGAAAACCATGTCGGCCGCCGACAAGGGCAAGACCAAGTACACCGACTATATGGGCACCTGCATGAAGAAGGCGCCCGCTGCTGCCGCGGCCGCACCCGCGCCGGCCGCCAGCATGGCCATGACCGCCAAGCCCAAGGCGGCGGCAAGCGGTTCCATGATGATGGCGGCGCCCACCGGCGGTTCGGCCAAGTGCAAGGACGGCACCACCGTAACCTACAAGAACCGCCAGGGCACCTGCTCGGGCCATGGCGGCGTCGCCTCCTGGCTCTAGTCGCCAATTAATCCAGGGAAAACGGGCCCGCTTTGCAAGCCGGGCCCGTTTTCTTTATAGCCTGCCCCACGGCCCGGCCGTCCGCACTCGTAGCTCAGCTGGATAGAGCGCTGCCCTCCGAAGGCAGAGGTCACAGGTTCGAATCCTGTCGAGTGCGCCATTCATTTGCGGACGCAAATGAATGGCGCTGTTGCCCGCCCCCGCACATCCCCGCACAATCCGCCTCATGCTCCTTCCCGAACTTCTCCTCACCTTTGCTCTTGTCGGGATCACCGCCTTCGCCGCCCTGGCGGCGCGGCGCTGGAACATTCCCATCTCCATCTTCCTGGTGCTGCTGGGCCTGGGCATCAGCTTCCTGCCCGGCATGCCGCGCATCGAGCTGCGCCCGGAACTGGTGCTGACCCTGCTCCTGCCGCCCTTGCTCTATCGCGCAGGCGTGCAGATGAGCTGGCGTGGTTTCAAGGAAAACCTGCGGCCCATCCTGCTGCTCGCAGTCGGCGCGGTGATCTTCACCGCCGTGGCGGTGGCGGGGGTGTCCTATTACGTCCTGGGCCTGCCGCTGGCCGTCGGCTTTGTGCTGGGCGCGGTGGTGTCGCCGCCCGATGCGGTGGCGCCCATGGCCATCGCGCGCCGCTTCGCCCTGCCCCGGCGCGTCCTCACCATCCTGGAGGGCGAAGGGCTGGTGAACGATGCCACCGCCCTGATCCTGTTCAGCTTCGCGGTGGGCGCGGTGACGATGGGGCGCACCTTCTCGCTGCCGGTGGCGGTGGGCGAATTTCTTGTGATCGTGGCCGGCGAAATCGTCTGGGGCCTGTTCATCGGCTGGGGCGCGCTGGTGCTGCGGCGCTGGGCCAACGAGCCCCGGGTGGAGATGGTGTTCGCGCTGCTGACCCCCTTTGCCGCCTTCTGGATACCCGAAAGCCTGGGCGGGTCGGGCGTGCTGGCCACCGTCGTCAGCGGTCTTTACGTCAGCTGGAACGGCCCGCGCTTCATCTCGCCGGCCACGCGCCTGCAGGGCTTCTTTGTCTGGGACCTGGTGATCTACCTGATCGAGGGGCTGGTGTTCCTGATCACCGGCCTGCAGGCGCGCGTCATCGCCGACACGCTGGACCTGTCGCAGTGGAAAAGCCTGGCGCTGGCCTGCGCCCTGGTCTGCATCGTCATCATCGTGGTGCGCTTCATCTGGGTGTTTGCGGTGACCTATGCCACGCGGCTCATCCCCGCCTTGGCGCGGCACGATCCGTTGCCGCCCTGGCAGGGGATTTTCATCGTCGCCTTCACCGGCATTCGCGGCGTGGTGTCGCTGGCGGCGGCCCTGTCCATTCCCCTCCTGGCGGGCGGCGGGGATTTCCCGCATCGCGGCCTGCTGCTGCTGATCACCTTCTCGGTGATCCTGGTGACCCTGGTGGGCCAGGGCTTCACCCTGCCCTGGGTCATCCGGATGCTGGGCATCGCCGAACATGGCCGGCGCGAGGCCGACACCGACAAGAAAAAGGAAATCAGCGCCCGGCTGGCCAGCATCGATGCCGCCCTGGCGCGGCTGGATTCGCTGGAGGGCGCGGTGGCGGCGCCCGAAACCGTGGCGGCGCTGCGGCGGCGCAACGAGGACCGGCGCGCCTATTTCGTCGCCGCCTGCCAGGACCTGGGGACCGGCGATATCAGCAATGCCAGTGCGGCGCTGCAGCTTCAGTTCCTGGAAGCCGAGCGGGCCAGCATCGCCGACCTGTATTACCGGGGCGAGATCAGCGACGACGCCCGCCGCCGGATTGAGCGGGAACTGGACCTGGAAGACTCCCGAATCCGCCACAGCGCCGAAAGTGGCGCGGCAAGAGCTCTATAGCTCACCATGGCCGGGCTTGACCCGGCCATCCAAGGCAACCAACCACCGCGCTTGAGACTCTGGATGGGCGGCTCAAGGCCGCCCATGGAGAATAATGTTATGATGGCCTGCGCCACACCAGCATCTTGCTGGTCAGGATCTGCACCACCTCGCCGCGCTGGTTTTTGGTCTCGGTGCGAACCGTGATCATGCCGCGCTCCGGTCTGGAGCGGGACGGCGTCACTGCCAGAACCTCGCTTTCCGCCTGCAACACATCGCCCGGGCGAGTGGGACGCGGCCAGGTGATCTCGCCGCCCGCGCCGATCAGTCCGCCCGCGATCGGCATGCCGCTTTTCACCAGCAGCGACATGGTGATGGAGGCGGTGTGCCAGCCGCTGGCGGCAAGCCCCTGGAAGAAACTCTTGTCCGCGTCGGTTTCGCTGAGGTGAAAGGGCTGGGGATCAAAGCGCGCGGCAAAAGCCTTGATCTGGGCGGAATCCAGCGCATGGGTCCCGCTGGTGAAGCGCTGACCCACATGAAAGTCTTCGAGATAAAGCCCCGTCATCGGCGCATGCTAGGCGGGAGGAATGGCGGCGGCAACATGCGCCCGCGCGACCGGCGGCCTGTCACAAAAGAATTGATTTTCGGAACGAAGCGGACGCTCGCGCATTGGCCCGAAGGCGCGTAGAGTTTTTGCGTCACATGAAAACCATGGAGTGAATGACATGGCTGCGAAGAAAAAGAAGAAAGCCGCGAGCAAGAAGAAAGCGGTGAAGGCGACCAAGAAGAAGGCCCCCGCCAGGAAGGCGGCGAAGAAGACAAAGGCGAAGGCAGCGAAAAAGCCTGCCAAGAAGGCCAAGAAGGTCGTGAAGGCTGCCGCCAAGAAGGCGCCGGCCAAGAAAGCCAAGAAGAAGTCCGTAAAAAGAAAGCAGATCGTGGGCGAAGGCGATTACGCCGCCACCCGCAAGTTCGATTCCGACCAGGCCGCCTTTGTCGCCAAGAACAAGGCGAATATTCCCAACCTGGGCAAGGAAGCCGAGACGGCCTTGGATGGTCCCGAAGGGGACAGCCTGCGCGATGCCGAAGCCACGGCGGCGGCACGGTCCCGCGACAATTTCTGAAGATCGCCTGAAATGAAAAGGCCGCGGCTTTCACAAGCCGCGGCCTTATTCTTTGTATGCAGCGCGCCTACTTTTCGGCGGGCTTGAAGTCCAGCGCACAGCCATTGGTGCAGTAGCGCAGGCCGGTCGGGCCGGGGCCGTCATTGAAGACATGGCCCAGATGACCGCCGCATTTGGCGCAGTTGAACTCGGTCCGCACCATGCCGTGGCTGGTGTCGGTGGTGGTGGTCACGGCGCCGGGCTTGGTGTCCCAGAAGCTGGGCCAGCCGGTGCCGCTGTCGAACTTGGTATGAGCGTC
>CANGRN010000182.1 GCA_947455695.1 Alphaproteobacteria bacterium | reverse complement strand
GGCGTGGCTGGGACTGAATCTGGACGGTGACGCCAATGCGGCGGGCAAGCTCAGGATCACCACGCCCCGCAGCCGGGTTACTGGTCTTGTTATTCCCACTGACGAGGAATGGATGATCGCCCGTCACACACAGCAGGTCCTGAAGGACGTGGCCGGCGCCCGTTCATAGCGCGGGCATTCTTCTGATCACAGCCGGGGAAACGTCATCCGGTACAGGGATGGCCCGCCATAAAATGCCGCAAGGCCGAAGTCAGCAGAGCGGCATGCTCCACACTGCCATTCCCCAGCGCCGCGCGAATATCATCCACCAGCATGGTTCGGATCCGGCCAGGCCCGTGCGTCTGATCGAGCAGGTAGCGGCCCAGCGTGGCAGCCACCACCTCCGGCAGATGCTCATGCTCGGCGATGGCCGCAACCTCATCCTGGGTCAGGCCGCACAGGGCGATGCAGTCGTCCAATGAAATCATGGGAGCAGACTATTCCGGGACAGTCGCGGTGCGTTGATCCGGGTCAATTACCTGGCCTCATTTTCGCAAGCTGATGATATAGGCGGACAATTGGCGGATTTCTGCGTCGCTGAGCAGGATGTTGGGCATTCTGGGATGCGACGTGCTCAGCCAGACTGTAATGGAGGTTTCAGTTGTTCCAGGACGTTTTGCGATCCATGGGAAAACAGGTGCGGGCGTCAAAGCCGACGCGGGCTTTCCCGCCTCCACGACATGGCAGTGCGTACACAATGCATGCGCCAGCCGGCGCCCCGCGCTGACATCCCGCACATGGGCGTCGGCGCGTGCCAAGGGTTGGGCCGCCGCTGCGGGGCCCAGACCCATCAGGATGATCCCTGCGGCAAACCCGGCCAAGAACACGCGACAGCGCCGCATCACGCCAACTCCTGGCAGGACAGCCATATGTTGTGAGCTGACATGGTTCAACGCGGCATCATGCGGCGCCAGCCCGAAGGACAGGAGGTCACATAGGGATAGTATTCCTGCCTGGCATCGCACCAGTACCACCAGCCCGACCCGCTGCCCGGCGGCGCATACACATCCGGATAGGGATAGACCGGCGCATTGTAGAGGAACCAGCTGGGTCCCACGGTCCACCACCAGCCCAGCCGGCCGTCATGCTGCCCATGATACCAACGCCCGCTCTGCCAGCTGCGACGGTCAAGCGGCGCAAAGCCCCGATTCAGGTGGGGACGCGGCACAGGGATGCTGCCGCGATAATCGCGCTGGCGAGGTTGCGACGGCGCGCCCCCTTTTTGCCAGTGTTGTTGCGCGGCGGCCGGGAGTGCCAACAGTCCGGCCAGAACGATTCCCGGAATGATTTTGTGCAGCATGTTTGCGCTCCCTGCGTCATTCCCAAACAAGACTAGGTGCCGCGCGGACAAGAACATTGACGTGGATCAACACGCGGAAGAGCATTTTATGCGCCCGGCCCTAACGCGGTGCCGAAAGCCGCGAGACAATAATGTATCCCAGCCCGGTGGTGAGAAAATTCATGCCGATCAGAAGACCGAGCAGGATCGCGGCCAAATCATCACCAGATTGCCGATTTTCGTGCCGCACCTTGATCTGCCTCAAAGGGGCGAGGCCCGGCGCAGATCACAATTGCAGCCATGAAAGACCATGTGCCGCGCGAATTTGCCGACCAGCTGGCGCACCTGAGCCCCGGCCTGACGATCGTTGTCCCGAACGATCTTCTGCTGGCCTGGTTTCCCTCTGGTCATCCGGACAAGACGCCGGACGAAAATTGCAAATCCGCGGCCCAGGCGTTTGCATCGCGCTTCGGCTGCGCCTTTCATTATTTTCCTATCGGCGGGGACTGCGAACAGGGTGATGGGCGGTTTCACAAAGTCAGAACGCCGGCAGACCAACCGCGAGCCGCCAGTCGTCAGTCCTGAGTTTCGCAATGTCAGAAGAACGCCCATCAAACATGTTTTGGAGCTGATCGATGACCAAACACTACCCGCTCATTATGGCCATATTGCTGGTCCCGACGATCCTTGCTCCTGCGGCGAACGCCCAGGATGCCGCCGCCGGCCAACGGCTCGCCAGGCGCTGGTGCAGCGCCTGCCATGAAATCGGGAAGGCACCGGTTCATAATGATGTGAGCCCATCCTTCGCGGCCATCGCGCGCATGCCCAGCACCACGTCGATGTCGCTGAATGCGTTCCTCAGCACCCCGCATAACCGGATGCCTGATTACAGCCTGACGCGGCAGGAAATCCGGGACGTGTCCGCCTATATTCTCAGCCTGAAGCAGGAGAAGGGAAACCAGGCATCGCCCGGCACGAACAACTGACAACAACCGCAAGGAAGGACAGGAACATGGCGCGCAAGATCAAGGCCCGCAAGAAATCCAAACCTGCCAAGGCCAAGCCCGGCAAGGCGAAGAAAGCCAAGCGCAAGCCGTCAAAACCGGCGAAGAAGACCGGCCGAAAAACTGCGAAGACCACAAAGCGGAAGAAGAAAGCCGTCAGCAAGGCAGAGGCCATTGCCCGGGACAATTTTGCCTACGAGATGGGATTTCTCATTCCATAGATTGCCGGCGCAAGACGTGCCGCGCCCCACACTAGTGTGCGAGCGGGTCGGGCCGCAGCTGGAAATGCACGACCTTGCTGGTCGTCCCCTTGCCGCCTTCGATGTGATGCGGTGTCCTTGTGGCATAGGTGGACCACAGGCCCTTGCCCTTCCATCCCGCCGCCGGATCGTCGACACGACCGTCCAGTCCCTTGGCGTAAAAGCCCATGGGATAGGGAACGCGCAAGGTGACGAACTTGCCGTTCACCAGCGCCAGCAGCGCGTCGGAGGCGTTGCCCGTCGCGATCGGCGTGTTGGCGCCCAGGCCAAAGGTATTGAACTGGTCCACCCAGGCGTAATAGCTGGCCTCGGCACTGCCGGGGCTGCTGACATTGCGGAATTGCGGACCCGGGAAGGGATAGAGGGTCCACCCTTCCGGACAATGGTTACCCGTCGCCTTGGGCCCGTTGAGCGGGCCTTTGCACTTGCGGCGGTCAAAGCTGGCGAACTGGCCGCTGGCCAGCGGCATCCACACAACGCCCTTGCGGTCGATGTCCATGCCGCGCGGCGAGAAGCCATGCATCGGCACTTTGGGATCATCCATGGGCACGTAATAGATTTCCGCCAACGCCGTGGCGGGCGGGTTGCTTACGGGCATCAGGCGAACCACGCCGCCCGGATAGCCTATGGTCGAACCCCAGACCGCACCATCCACCGGGCTGACGGCGACGCCGTAGAATCCGGCGCGAATGCGCATATCCTTTGACGGATCGGTGGGAGCGCCGGGTTCGGTATACGCATCGCGCTTGCCGTTGCCATTGGTGTCCAGCACCAGTGCTGTCCAGCCCTGCGCCTTCTGTTCGTCACCGGTCTTGAGGAACAGGCTGGTGTTCAGCCAGCCCACAACATCCCCGCCGCCGCTGGTCCACAGCGTGTTGTCCTTGTCGGCGGCAAATTGCAGGTGATGGGTGCTGTAGCAGGTATCGATGGTCGTATATTTCTTGCCGGCAGGGTCATAGACCGCAAGCTGGCGCCCGGACGTCTGCAGCGGGAAAAGCCTTGCGGAGGGATGGTTCGAGCCGGCCTTGCAGAATGCGGGATCCTCGGGCGGCCGGACACGCGCCGTCAGCCAGACACGTCCCTTGTCGTCGAACATCGGATTATGAATGTTGCTCTGGCTGTCCCAGATTTTCTCATCCCCCCAATAGGGCGACGGCGCAAAGACTTCATTATCCCTGGTTGTGGGCGTCGCGGGATCGCGCACCAGCGCCTTGACTTGGCCCTTGGCGTTCCGCGCCGGATCAAGCGTGGGAATGAAATCCGAACTTTCCTCCGGCGAGCCATAAAGCATTCCCCCGGCATTGACGCGCGGGTTGCGCTTGTCGGTGGAGATTTCGTCGTGAAGATAGGCTTTGGGCGTGTTCCAGTCCCACAGGGTAACCACGACATTGCGCTCGGCGCCTTGCGGCCGCGGCGGCTTGGCGAAAGGCAGCTCCCCGCCAGCGACACGGTCCGTCCAATCGCCGAACAGCGTCAACGCGCGGTGCGCATCCAGCCGGCTGATGGCGCTGGTCATGTTGGCGCCCGCCTGGCCGCTCTGGATGCGCCGTTCCCAGGCATCCGTCGCCGAGGCGAACTTGCCCAGCGAGGGCGGAAGGGTGCGCGTGGCCTTATCGCCCAGCTGATGGCAGGTGTAGCAGCCGTCGGTCTTCACGATGTCGAGCCAGCGCCCCTGGCTTTTCATAGGATCGCCGGCCGGAAATTCCGACTTGGCCGGAATTTTCAGCATCGCGTACCAGTAAAGCGCCGGGTAATATTCCGCCGCCGCCTTTTGACTGGGCGCGGCCACGGCTTTCAGCGCCAGGGTCTTGCCCGGCAGCGAACGCACCTTGGGCGAGTCCACCAGGTCATAGCCGCGTACCCACACATCGTAGGTGGCGCGCGGCAGGTCGGGGATGACAAAGCGGCCCTGATCGTCCGTGACGACAATCTTGGCATATTTGGTCGGCAGGCCCGTGGTCTCCGCGATGACCCATACGCCGGCCTC
>CANGRN010000181.1 GCA_947455695.1 Alphaproteobacteria bacterium | reverse complement strand
GTCTCCGCGGGGGCGGCGATCTTGCGCGCTTCCTCGTTCATGCGCGAAAGCTTCTTCAACGCCTGGGCCAGGCCCGTCTGTGCGCCGCGATCGCCCGACAGGGAGTCCAGCGCCGAGGACACTTCCTCCACGATCCGCGCCGCATTCATCATCAGGGCCCGTTCGCCCGCCAGGCTTTCTTCCTCGCCCGCCTGCGGATCGAAGTCGGACAATTCGCTGGCTGCGGAGCGGACGAATTCGGCCTCCGCCTGGGCGCGGGCGGCCAGCGCCTTCAACTCCTCCAGTGCGGTGCGGGCGGCCGACCATTCACCGAACAGCGCCGCCACGGTCTGCGCATCACCATTCAAGCCGCCGAACCCGTCCAGCAAGGCGCGATGGGTGGCGGTATCGAACAGCCCCCGGTCATCCTGCTGGCCGTGCACTTCCAGCAGCAGGCTGCCCAGGTCTTTCAGCAGGCCCACGCCCACCGCTTCGTCATTGATGAAGGCGCGGCTGCGGCCATCGGCGGCCAGGGTCCGGCGCAGCACGATCTCGCCGCCGGCCTCCATCGCCTGCTCGCGCAGCAGGCCAAAGGCGGGATGGTTTTTCTCCGGCTCGAACACGGCGGTGGCGGAGCCCTGGCTCGCACCGGCCCGCACGCTGGCGCGGCCACGGCCGCCGACCGCCAGTCCCAGACTGTCCAGCAAGATGGATTTGCCCGCGCCGGTTTCGCCCGTCAGCACGTTCAGGCCCGGCGCGAACTCCAGCGCCGCCTGCTCGATCAGCACGATGTCACGGATGGTCAGCGCCGCGAGCATATTTTTCCGAATCGTTCAGAGGACCCGGCGGAAAGCCTTACTGATCCACGAGCCTTTGTCTTCACTGGGGCGCAAATTGCGGCCCTTGATGATGTTATAGGCGTTCTTGTACCAGCCGGAACCGGGATAATTCTTGCCCAGGACGGCGGCGGCGGTCTGCGCCTCGCTGTCCAGGCCCAGGCTGTAATAGGCCTCGCAGATGCGCTCCAGCGCCTCGGCGATCTGGGGCGTGGTTTGGTACTGGTCGATGACGGTGCGGAAGCGGTTGATGGCGCCGATGAAGTCGCCGCGCGACAGGTAATAGCGGCCCACCGCCATTTCCTTGCCCGCCAGGTGATCGTTGGTCAGGTCGATCTTGAGCGTGGCGTCACGGGCATATTCGGTGTCGGGGAAACGCTGCACCACGTCCTGCAGCGCCACCAGCGCGCCTTCGGTGTTGGACTGGTCGCGCTGGATGTCCACGATCTGCTCGTACAGCGAAATCGCCTTGATATAGAAGGCATAGGCCACTTCGTTGCTGCCCGGATGCAGCGAGATATACTGGTCGGCGGTGGCGATGGCGCCGGTGTAATTGTTGGACTGGTAGGAGCAGAAGGCGCTGATCAGCATGGCGCGGCGCGCCCACACCGAATAGGGATGCTGGCGGTCCACCTCGTTGAAAGAGGCCGCGCACAGGTCCCAGGCGCCGGCCCCGATCGCGCGCCAGCCATCGGCATAGATCTGCTCGACGCTGCGCTCGCGGTAATTGGCGGCATCCTTGTTGGCGTTGTTGGTTTCGTCGTCCTTGCCGCCAAAGATCGAGCAGCCGGCCAGCAGGGCCAGGGTGGCGCCCAGCAGGGCGGCACGCGCGAAAGTCTTCAACCGGGCAGGCATCATGTCTTGGTCCTTGGCGCGAAAACCACGTTAAATCAATAACTTAACATGGCCGTGGGGACGGGCACGCGCCGCTTTGGCTCTATATACCGTGGCCGCACCGATTCAGGAAAGTGTCCCTTTAGACAAGTTCCGTCCGTTCATAATTGGCGGGGTCGGCGAACAGCTTGCGCAGCAGGGCATTGTTGGTGGTGTGGCCGGACTTGCGGCCCTCGAAGCGGGCCACGAGCGGGGCGCCGGCCAGCGCCATGTCGCCGATGGCGTCCAGGATCTTGTGGCGCACAAACTCGTCGGCGAAGCGCTGGCGGTCGCGGTTGATCACGCCGGTATCGTCCAGCGCCAATGTGTTCAGCAGGGAAGCGCCCTTGGCCAGGTCCATCCTGTTCAGGGCCTCCAGCTCGCTGAGGAAACCAAAGGTGCGGGCCGGCGCGATCTCGGCGCGAAAGCCGGCGCGGCTGAAGGCGAAGGCATAATACTGCTCGCCGATCACCGGGAAGCTGAGTTCATAGGTGTAGGACAGCGCATCGTCCGGCAGCAGCGAGGCTGTGGCATCGCCGCTTTCCACGCTCACTTCCTTCAGCACCTTCACCACCGTGCGCGCCTGCGGCTGTTCGGCCAGGCCGGCGCCTTCCAGCAGGTCCAGGTAGGACAGCGCATCCCCATCCAGGATGGGCGGCTCCGGCCCGTCCAGGCTGACCAGAAGATCGTCGATCTCCAGGCCCGCCACCGCCGCCATAAGATGTTCGACCACGCCCACCTTGGCGCTGCCCTGCCCGATCACCGTGCCCAGCCGGGTTTCACTCACCTGGTCGTAGCGGGCGGGGATGTCGACACCCAGATCGGTGCGGCGAAAGACGACGCCGCTGCCCGAAGCCCCGGGCGACAGGATCATGGTCACCGGCACCCCGGCATGCAGGGCGGTGCCGGTCACGGTCAGGGCGTGCGCAATGGTGCGGCGGGGCGTCATGCCTGCACCTTATAAACAAAAAGGGCGGCCGTAAGGCCGCCCTTTTCGATTTCGTTGGGAACCAGCCTAGTTCGACTGGCGGCGCAAAAAGGCCGGGATTTCGAACTGCTCATCCCGCTTGTGATCGGGGAACAGGTCGTCGGCATTGCCGCGCGGCGCTTCCACGGGCTGCTGGGGCTGCGGCATGGTCTGTGCCGTGGCGCGCGGGCCCTGACTGGAAGCAGGCGCCATGCGCGGCTCCGGCTGCGGTTCGGCACGCATGTCGGGCGCGGCCTTCTTGCGGCCGAAGAAGCCCCAGCCGCTCTTCTTTTCTTCCTGTCGCGGGTTGGCGAGCGGCTGCTCGGTCACCGGGCGATAGGTTTCGGTGACCGGATACTTGGCCGCCAGGGACACAGGCTCGGCCGCCACTTCCGGGGCGTCATCGCCGCCCAAGATATAGTCCTCGGCCGGACTCTTTTCGGCACCCATCTGGCTGGCCAGCGCGTCCATGGTGGCATGAACGGGATTGGCGGCAGGCTGGTAAGACGGCGTCGGCGCCGCCGAAACCGGCACGGGCTGCGCAACGCGCGCCGGCGACTTCAGGTTCAGGTGCGGATGCAGCGGGCGCACCTTTTCGGGCAGCGGCATGCGCATCTGCTCGGCATCGATGCCGGTGGCGACCACCGACACGCGGATGCGGCCTTCCATATCGTCCAGGATGGTGTTGCCGAAGATGATGTTGGCGTCCGGGTCCACTTCCGAGCGGATGCGGTTGGCGGCCTGTTCGACTTCGAACAGCATCAGGTCCGGACCGCCGGTGATGTTGATCAGAACGCCCTTGGCGCCCTTCATGGTCACATCGTCCAGCAGCGGATTGGAGATCGCCATGTCGGCGGCCCTCTGGGCGCGGTCTTCGCCTTCGGCCTCGCCGGTGCCCATCATCGCCTTGCCCATCTCGGAGATCACCGACTTGATGTCGGCAAAGTCCAGGTTGATCAGGCCGGGCATCACGATCAGGTCGGTGACGCCGCGCACGCCCGCATGCAGCACTTCATCGGCCATGGCGAAGGCCTGGGCCATGGTGGTGCGTTCATTGGCGACGCGGAACAGGTTCTGGTTGGGAATAACGATCAGGGTGTGCACGAACTGCTGCAGTTCCTGGATGCCGCGTTCGGCAACACGCATGCGGCGGTCGCCTTCCAGGCTGAAGGGCTTGGTGACCACGCCCACGGTCAGGATGCCGGCTTCGCGCACCGCGCGCGCGATGACCGGCGCTGCACCGGTGCCGGTGCCGCCGCCCATGCCCGCGGCGATGAACACCATATGCGCGCCCGCAAGCTGCTCCATGATCTCGGTCATGGATTCCTCGGCGCCGGCCCGGCCGACTTCGGGCTGGGCGCCCGCGCCCAGGCCTTCGGTGGTGGAAACGCCAAGCTGGATGCGGCGCTGGGCCTTGGACTGGGCCAGGGCCTGGGCATCGGTGTTGGCGACCACAAAGTCGACGCCTTCAAGACCGGCCTCGATCATGTTGTTGACGGCATTGCCGCCGGCGCCGCCCACGCCCAGGACCGTGATGCGGGGACGCAGTTCTTTCGTCTCGGGTACTTTCAGGTTGATCGCCATATTAGATTCTCCTCATCATGTTGGTCGCTCCGGCTTTCGCCGACGCTTGTGAGATGCTTCGATCACCTTGCGGCACGCCAGAATTCCCAACTGATTCGCTGTTGTATTGTTGAATCATTAGAGCCACCTGCGGGTCAACCGGCCCAGCCAGCTTTCATTCTTCTCCTGGCGGTGCCCCAGGGCGATATCCGGATTCAAAAGTTCGGGCGGCATGGTCGCGCCGGCCATCAGCAGGCCGATGGCGGTGGCATAGTCGGGGCCGGCCGATGCGGCGGCCAGGCCCGTGAACGCCTGGGGCCGGCCGATGCGCACCTGCTTGTTCAGGATGCGGGC
>CANGRN010000180.1 GCA_947455695.1 Alphaproteobacteria bacterium | reverse complement strand
TCCTTCGGCGACAGGGGCCGGCGGAACAGGCGCGTGCCGTAATGCTCCAGCACCTGGCTGGCGCAGGCATGATCGGGCAGGGTGACCGATTGTGGCGTGCAGCCAATCAGCCGGCCGCGATTTTTCTCATTCACCACCTGGTGGGCGATGCCGCCGGCCATCTTGGCGTAGGATTCGAAACCTGCCGGGGTGATCGAAAGGGTTGCACCGCTCGATGCCAGAAGTCCGCCTATTCGGCGATCCGGCTCGAACTTGCCCTGCACCACGATGCCTGGGCCGAAAATGTCCGCGATGGAGTTGCGATACTGGCTCTCGGTCAGCCTTCGCAGACCGGCAAGATAGGATGGTTCCGCCGCAAGGGCTCCCGTCGCGGCAAGGCACAGACCGGCCAGGATGGTCAGTGTCCCTATGCTTTGTCGCATGACCTATCCGTTGAAAATCAGCACCAGGAAGACGCCGAATATAGGCCAATGCCGGCGCCTGACCAGCGCGATCCGGCCGGGGCTGTTTGTGCGCCGCAGCAAACACGCAAGGAATACAGGCCCGGCGGGATGCGGTATGATGGTGGTATCGCGTGAAGGACATTCGCTTGGAATCGATCCCGTCAAAGCCATCCGCTCTGGCCGCGCTTCTGCTGGCCTTGACTGTCTGCCCGGCCGCGGCTGCGCCATGGGTGCGGGGCTATGTGGTGGATAATTACGAGCCTGCTTTTCACTATGGCGGGCGCAACGGCACCGAAGATGCGGGCCCGGACTGTCCCAGGGGCACGATTCCCATCCTGGACTACAAGTCCGTTCTCAAGACCAGCTGGCGAACGAACGAGGAAGTTGCAAAGCTGACCTTGCCCGTATCGGCAGGCGGCGAGGGCGAGAAAGTCATCTCGCCGGCCATGCAACATCGCGGCTTCCGGCGCGACATCGATTCCTACATCAATCCCTTCACCGCGCCCGACCCCGGCATGCAGCAGGTGACGGGCCGGATCGCCGAGGGTTTCAACCTGGATGGCAACGCCAGGACCGGCGGATTCACCAGCCCGTCCGGCGAGCGCGGAATAGACAATGCCTTTTACCGCGCCTGGGGCTGCATCATGTCCTATCGCGGCACGCCCTACCACGCCTATCTCAGCCAGCGCGCCAACGACAAGATGCTGGACGGGCTTTACACCATGATCATCCGCCTGTCGGGCAGCGGCGATCCCATGAATGACGACAATGTGACCTTCGAGGTGGGCTACTCACCCGACCATGTCGTCAAGGATGCCGCTGGCAACCTGATCCGCGATGTCTCGTTCCGGCTGGCAAGAAGCCAGCAATATACCCGGATCAAGGCCCGGATTCGCGACGGTGTGCTGGAAACCGGGCAGGCGGACATGCGTCTGCCGGCTTTCTCCTGGGGCGAAACCAATCGCGGCGAGGTCCTGTTCCAGAAGGCACGAGTGCGTCTTGTCCTGAACAGGGATGGCGGCCTGTCCGGCCTGCTGGGTGGCTACCGAGACTGGCGCGACGTGTACGCTCTCGACACGTTCAACGTGCCGTCGGGCGGCGCCACGCGGGAAACCTATTATCACCAGAACCAGATCGCGATGTACTACGCGCTCAAGCGCAATGCCGACGCCATGCCGGACCCCAGGACGGGGCGCAACACCGCGATATCTGCGGCCTTCCGCTTTACCGCCCGCCCCGCCTTTGTCGTCGATCCTCCATCCGCGCTGGCCGTGGAGCAGCCGCCCTATCCTGGCGGCGACAAGGCGATGACCGAGCGCAAGCGCTTCCTGCACGCCATCGCCACCCGGATCATCGCGCCGGAAGTTCGCAAGGCTGAACCGGAGGCCAAGCAGCAGGTGGCCGCCCAGGACGCCCCATCGGACAGAAAATCTCCCAGACTGGTCCCTTAGTTTCGCGCGTCTAGAGCGGCACCGCGTCGAAGGCGATGGTGGTGCGCAAGGCATCTTCGCGGAACGGAATGGTCCCGTGCCACATGTAGGAGGGAAACAGGACCAGCCGTCCGGGCACAGGCTGCACCGCGCGGCGGATGGGATCGTTCAGCACCACATCCAGTTCCGGTTCGCCGAACTTGATCCATCCCTGCCTGGTGACCTGGTCCTTCGCCACGTCCGGTACGGTGGCGTAGTAGCAGGAACTGACCCAGCCCTGCGGATGCAGGTGGTTCACGTGAAATCCCTGCTCGCGCATCAGCGAAGACCAGGCGCCGGCAAAGCGAAACCCATTCCGCCGGCGCGCCAGGAAGGGGTGTTGGTCGTCCGGCGCAAGCTCGGCGATGTAGGTGGAAAGTGCTGCCTCGATGCGCGCCCGCAGCTTTTCCACCAGCACATGCCCGGCGCCGAACAGATGGCCCTGGGTCTGGGTGCCGCCATGCAGCGACTGTTCCAGATAGGCATGGGTGTTGGGATGCAAACGCTCCAGCTCCAACCCCAGTTCGGCATTGAAATCCGCCATGCTGGAAAATCCTTCGGGCGGCTTCAGGTCAAAGACGCGGATCAGGCTGTGATAGCCGTTCAGATATTCGTCCTGCTCGTTGCTTTGCAGCCGCCAGGCGGTGCCGAGCATGGCCAGGCATGACTGGTCATGCGGCGCCCGGCGCAGGCCGGCCTGGCAAAAGCTTTCCGCCTTTTGCGGATCGCCCGCCATCAGAGCCGCCGCCGCCGCGCCGCTGAATGCGCCGATATTGACACCGCCGCGGCTGAGCAAGGTCTCGAAGGCGGCCACGGCATCGCGATGCCGGCCCATCAGGGACAGGCTGTTGGCCCAACCCGCCGACGCCGCGGGATCCAGCGAATCCCGCGACAGAAGGCTGCTGTAGATCTGCTCGGCCTCGGATCCGCGTTTTTGCAGCGCCAGCATGCTGGCCTTGCCCAGGAGAATTTCGCGGGTCTGCGGCGCCCAGTCATAAGAGGTCAGATACTGGTCTTTGCGGCCCAGGCGATAGAGCAGGCTGTTATAGGCCAGGTGCAAATCGGCATCGGCCGGATTGCGCGCCAGGAGGCGCTCGTACAGCCGCAAGCAATCATCGAAGCGGCCCAACTGATGCAGGATGTCGATGCGGCGATTGTCCAGGTTGGGCAATTCGGGCGCCAGAACTTGGGTACGCTCCAGGCTTTCCAGCGCCTCGGCATGCTTGTTTTGACTGCCCAGTACAATCGACAGGTTGTTGTGAATGGCGGCCTCGAGCTTGGGATCCCGCGCATGGGACAAAGCCTTGCGCAGCGGCGCTTCGGCTTCCGCCATCTGTCCGGTCTCGGCCAGCACCGAACCCAGGGCGATATAGCCGTCCACATTCTCAGGATGCGCGCGCAGCAGCTTGCGGTAAGTGGCCTGGGTATCGTCCGGCCGCCCCAGCTTGCGCTGCGCCATGCCCAGCGAAAGATAGGCGTCCGCCGCGTTCGGTTCCTTCTTGATGGCGGCAAGGAAAGCCGCTGCGGCCGGTTCAAACTGCCCCATACTGGCCAGCGCAGTGCCATGGAAAAATGCAAAGCGTCCTAGGCGGGGTTCGAGCGCGCGTGCGCGCTCGAACAGGGATGCAGCCTCGGCAAACTGTCCTTGCTGCAGGCGGATGGCGCCCACCAGCGGCACCAACTCATCGCTGATCCGCAAGGCGATCAGCGGCCGCACCAGTTCATCGGCAGCTGCGGTGTTGCCGGCCTGCAGCAACTGCCAGCCCGCGGCAAGTGCTTGCTTGATATTGGGGCCGATCATGGTTCGGCTTGATCCGACGCTGGCCGAGCCGCGCAGCAAAGGCCGGCAAGTAGCGCAAGGGCAATGTCGGCCGGCAAGATTCCCACCTTCTTCCTTCCAACCCAACGAATTTTGGAGCTGTATACACTTGCGACGCGGCGTCTTGGCTGGAACAGCCGCCAGTTTTCCAAAGCAGAATGGCACGTCGCGCTGGTTCCGAGAAGGTGATTGCGGCGCACCATCAAGCGTCCGAAGTGGCTTTGGCCCATGCTGTGGGCAACAAAGTAGAGGCCGCATACAGGCGTGGCGACCTAATCGAAAAGCGCCTGTTGATGATGGCGGATTGGGCGGCGTTATGCGCCAAACCCGAAGTTGGAGCGGTCGTCACCTTGCATCAGGGCCTTAAAATGGTCGGCTAACCTAATCCCTGATTGGCGGCGCGGGAATGTCCGCTTTAGGGGGCTCAAAGCGGACATTCGCCCGCCCTTGGCTGAATGGCCGCTTTTGACCCAAAGCGGACATTGCGGCAGTGTCGCCGGCTGCGGCGGTCAGCCGAGCTTATCATTCAATTTATCCGGTACTCCTGGTTACGCCAGCTTGGTCCTGAACTGGGTATAGGAGTGAGGCGCGAAGCTGAGGCTCAGGCTGTTGCCATGCGCTTCGACGTTGCGGTTCCGGGCAACGACCGGCGATGAGCCGAAATCATTTTGCGCCTTGACGTCGGGGCCGTTGACCTCGGACACGGTCACCGGTCCGGCAAAGCTCTTGTCTTCAAGCCCGATCGCCACTTCGATGGCCTGGTCCTGGTGGCGGTTGACAACATTGACAACCAGATTGTCGCCGTCGATGGCGGCCGAGGCGTCGATGTAGGGCACCTTGTCAAAGCGCTT
>CANGRN010000179.1 GCA_947455695.1 Alphaproteobacteria bacterium | reverse complement strand
GAAGCGGTGATGTTCGACATTGCAGTCTCCATTCAGGCCCGCGCCGCCTTTGGGGCTAGCGCGGGCAAGGTCTTATGAAAGTTAAGCGGTCGCCGGTTCGGCTTCGACCGGCGCCGGGCCGGCGTCGACGATGTCCTCGGCCGCGCCCAGGTCCACGCCGGCATCGGTCGCACCCTGGCCCAGGCCGTCGATCACCGCACGGGCCGCCAGGTCGCAATACAGCGCGATGGCGCGGGCAGCGTCGTCATTGCCCGGAATCGGGAAGGCGATGCCGTCCGGATCGGAGTTGGAATCCAGCACGGCCATGACCGGGATGCCCAGCTTCTTGGCTTCGGCGATGGCGATGGCTTCCTTGTTGGTGTCGATGACGAACAACAGGTTCGGCACGCCGCCCATTTCCTTGATGCCGCCGAGGCTGCGTTCCAGCTTGTCCTGCTCGCGCAGCAGGCCCAGCAATTCCTTCTTGGTGAGGCCGGATTCGCCGGCGCTGGTCAGGGTCTCTTCGATGGTGCGCAGGCGCTTGATCGAATGGGAGATGGTCTGCCAGTTGGTGAGCGTGCCGCCCAGCCAGCGATGGTTCACGTAATACTGGGCGCAGCGCTTGGCGGCCGCAGCGATCGGCTCGGACGCCTGGCGCTTGGTGCCCACGAACAGGATGCGCCCGCCGCCGGCGGCGGTTTCGCGCAGGGTGACCAGCGCACGATGCAGCAAGGGCACCGTCTGGGTCAGGTCGAGAATGTGGATGTCGTTGCGCTGTCCATAGATGAACGGCGCCATCTTCGGATTCCAGCGCTGCTGGCGGTGACCGAAGTGAGCGCCGGACTCGAGCAGTTGGCGCATGGAAAATTCTGGCAAAGCCATAGATCAGTCTCCTTTACCGGTTGGCCAGATGCGCGGGTTATCCCCCTGGGGAGACACCGGACGGCGACAGCGGAACACCCGCCGAAAGCCACCCGCGCATGCGAGATGGCGGGCTTATAGGAAGTTAGCCCTTGGCTGGCAAGGGTTTTTGGGTCCCCAACAGGCCCAAAAAGCCCGCCAGAAGGGCCAAAATCACCAAAGGCGTGATCAGACCCAGCGGCATGGCCCGGGGCGGGTTGTAGAGGGGGGCCATCCAGGCCGCCAGCGGCAGGATCAGGGCCAGGGGCCGGGAACCTTGCGGCAGCGCCTGAATGCACCAAAGGGCGGCGATGGCCACCAGGATCAGGTCATAATTGGAGACGTGCGGGCTGGCCAGAAGCGCGGCGCACAACAGCACTGCCAGCCGGGCGGGATGGGCGACGGCAAAGGCGCGCCACACGGCGGCGGCGGCAACCAGTGCCGCAACACCCTGCGCCGCTGTCGCCAATGTCTTGGACACGCCCAGCAGCATCAGGCAGGTCGAGACGCTTTCATCCCAGCTATGACCCCAGTCTGTGCCGTTCACGCTGGCCACCGCTTGCGGATGCAGATAGACATTGAACCAGTCCAGCCACAGCGACGGGCCGAACAGCGCGGCACTCAGCAAGGTCAGCACGACGGCGCTGGCCGTCATGCCGATCAGCGCCCTGCCCTGGCGTGCCGCCAGCAATGCCAGTGGCAACAGCACAAAGAATTGCGGCTTGAAGATCACCACGCCCAGCAGAGCGCCCGCCAGCAATGGCTTTGTCTGCAGCAGCACCACGCCGCCCACGATCAGCGCCGCCACCAGCACGGCATTGGATCCGGCCAGCACATTGTTGGCCGCGGCCGGCGCCAGCAGCGCACCAACCAGAAAGAACAGATACGATTTATCGGGCGCCAGCTTGCGGATCGCCCAGGCGAGAGCCGCGAATTGCGCCAACTGGCTCAGCAGCAGCGAGACACCGGCCGACAGCTTGGCGAAGGGCAACACCAGCAGCAGAAACACCGGCGGATAGGGAAACAGCGGAAAGGGCAAAGGCTCGGAAAGCCAATAAGAGAACTGGCTGTTCGTCGCGCTGGTGATCCAGGCCTGGTTGTAGATATGGCCAAGATCGCCGGTGAAGAACGCCCGCGCCGCCGCCTGGAAGATCACCCAGTCCGCACCCAGCGCGTTGTAACGCGGGCCGATCAGGCCGTCATGGCCGCTGCCGGTAGCCCATACCAGCGCCCAGCCATACAGCCCCAGCAGCATTGCGATCCCCGCAAGGGGCCAATGCCGTTTCAGGGCTGGAGGCAGCGAATCCATGCCGCATTATGGGTCAGGAAACATTTCGGTGATATTGACGACGCCATGACTCGCAAAAGCCCCATCCGTCCTGCCATTGCCGCGCTGGAGCCCAGCGGCATCACCAAGGTGACCGCGCTGGGACTGGGCAATCCCGATATCCTGCCGCTGTGGTTCGGGGAGACCGACCTGGTCACCCCGCCCTTCATCCGCCAGGCCGCGGCCCGCGCGCTGGAAGACGGCCGCACTTTCTATACCAATGCGCGCGGCATCCTGCCCCTGCGCGAGGCCATCCGCGATTTCCACAAGCGCACCATCGGCGCCGACATCGGGATAGAGCGCATCACCATTCCGGGCGCCGCCATGCTGGCGGTGGTGACGGCGCTGCAGATGGTGTGCGAAGGCGGCGACAATGTCGTGATCGTCTCGCCGATCTGGCCCAACATCTTCCAGGCCGCCAGGGTCGTCGGCGCCGAGCCCCGGCTGGTGCGGCTGGACGAGGACTGGGCGAGCGGCCGCTGGCATCTGGATCTCGACAAGCTGTTCGATGCCTGTGACGGCCGCACCAAGGCGATGTTCATCGCCTCCCCCGGCAATCCCACCGGCTGGATGCTGACGGCGGACGAGCAGAAAAAGATCCTGGATTTTACCCGCGAACGCGGCATCGCCATCATCGCCGACGAAGTCTATGGCACGCTGGTGTTCGACGGCGCGGCGCATGCGCCGTCCTTCCTGTCCATCGCCGATGACGAAGACGCGGTGTTCGCCATCAACAGCTTCTCCAAGCCCTGGGCGATGACCGGCTGGCGCATCGGCTGGCTGGTGCATCCCAAGAGCGTGGAGCCCGCCGCCGCCGCCATGGCCCAGTGCAACAACACCGGCAGCACCCACTTCGTCCAATATGGCGCGCTGGCCGCGCTGTCCCCGGAAGGCGATGCCTTTCGCGGCACCTTGCTGGAGCGCTGCCGCGCCGGGCGCGACGTGGTCGAACAATGGATCGGCCGCCAGAACCGGGTGCGCTGGTTCAAGCCGGACGGCGCTTTTTACGGCTTCCTGCATGTCGACGGCCTGAAGGACAGTCTGGGCTTCTGCCAGGACATGGTCCGCAACGACAAGGTGGGCGTCTCGCCCGGCTGGGCCTTCAGCCTGGGCGACCCCAAAGACGATTCCTATGTGCGCATCTGCTTTGCGCAGGACTCAGCAAAATTGTCCGACGCGCTGACCCGCCTGGAAGGCGCGATAAGAAAGCTCTGAACTAGCGCGAGGGATTTTGTGACTTGGGCAGGAGCGAGGAGCGAAGCGGGCTAAACGCCCGTCAGCGACGAGCGACGAACCCAAGACGCAAAAGAACCGCGCTAGACCGCTTCAACCATCGCCACACCCGGCAGCGCCGCAATGCGGCTGCGCAAGGTTGCGGTCACGGCGATGCGCTTCTTGAGCTCAATCTCCACTTCCTCGCCATTGCTGCCGGGCACCACGATGTTCACCAGCCCCTTGCCGGCCTGGCTCAGCTCCGCCGCCAGCGCGCCGAGCGAGGACGCATCGGAGAGCCGCACCACCATGCCCTCGCCCGCCTGGGCGGCGGCGGCGTCCAGGTCGATGATTGAGGCGGCGCGCAGTTTCAGCTCGTCGCCGTCCCATTCCGCCGACGCGGTGATCAGCAGCGACTTGCCCGCTTCCAGCAGCGGCCGGCTGGCCGCCAGTACTTCGGGAAACAGCATGATCTCGAACATGCCGGTGGGATCGGAGAAGGACACAAAGGCATAGCTCTGGTCGTTGCGGCCACGCCGCTCGGACTTCTTGATCAGGGTGCCGGCGATCTTGGCTTTGAAGCCGGCGCGGCGGCGGTCTTCCAGCAGCGCGGCATAGGTCGAGGCACCCAGCCGCTTCAGCGCAGGGCCATAGGCATCCAGCGGATGGCCCGACAGGTAAAAACCCATGGCGGAGAATTCTTCGCCCAGCCGCTCATGCACCGGCCAGTCCGGCATCGCCTGCAGCCGCAAATCTTCGGACGGGCCATCGCCGCCGAACATGGAGACCTGCCCGCTTTCGCGCTCACGCTGGGCCGCCTGCGCCCCGCCCAGCACCCGGTCGGAATTCTCCACCACCTGGCGGCGGTTGGGATTGAGGCTGTCGAAGGCGCCTGCCCGCGCCAGATTCTCGAAAGCGCGCTTGTTGACCAGCCTGGGATCGACCCGGCGGGCGAAATCCGACAGCGACTTGAACTTGCCGCCTTGGGTGCGGGCCTCCACCACATGGTCCATCGCCTGCTTGCCCACGCCCTTCACTGCCGCCAGCGCATAGAACACCGTGTTGGCCGCGGCATCGCAGGTGAACACCGCTTCGCTGCGATTGATATCCGGCGGTGCGATGGTCACGCCCAGCCGCTGCGCTTCCTGGCGGAAGATGTTCAGCCGGTCGGTATTGCCGATATCCAGCGTCATGGATGCGG
>CANGRN010000178.1 GCA_947455695.1 Alphaproteobacteria bacterium | reverse complement strand
CCTGCCCGGAAAGTCGCTGGCGAAATTGCCGTCCAGTTCCCAGCAGCTGCAAAGCCTGTCGTCGGAATTGAAACAGGGTCAACCGCAACTGGCCAGCGCCCGGGAGAAAAGCGCGAGCCTGGCAGCCGAGGCAGCGGCCTTGCGCAAGAAGCTGATCGCCACCGCTGCGCGCATCGAAGACCTGGAACGCCAGCAGGTGGACAACAATGCCCGCATCGCAAGGCTGACGGCGGAAGATGCACGGCTCAGTGCGGGCTTCGCCAATGACCGGGTGGCAGTGACCAAGCTGATCGGCGTACTGGAACGGTTGCAGCATGACATGCCGCCGGCGCTGGCCATGCGCCCCGATGATGCGCTGGGTGCGGCGCGCGGCTCGATGCTGATCGGCGCATCCCTGCCGCCGGTCTATGCCCAGGCCGCCAGCCTTTCGCGGCGCATCGATGCCCTCAAGCGCACGCGCAAGGAACTGGAACAGCAGCAGGCGCAGGCCGCCGACACCGCCGCGCGGCTGACCATCGCGCGCGGGGAACTGGATGAACTTCTGGCAAGGAAGGAACAGGAGGCGGCGGGCGCAGCCCAAAGCTATGGAACCCTCAAGGCACAGATGGAACTGGTAGCGCGCCAGGCCGCCGACTTCCAGGCGCTGCTGGCGCGGGTCAAGCAGTTGCGCCAGGGCGGGGCAGGCGCTCCCGACCAGAGCGTGGTGGTTGTGACCGCGGGAAACACCGGTTCCCTGGGGGGGCTGGCCAAGAACTCTCTGCTGGAACCGGTGGTGGGTTCGGTGGTGGGCGGCGCGGATGCGGCCAATTCCGGGCTTTATTATGCAACCGCCCCGGGGGCCCAGGTCATTGCCCCGGCGGACGGAAAAGTTCTTTACGCCGGCCCTTACCATAAGACCGGACAAGTGTTGATCCTGGAGATAACCACCGGCTACGATGTGGTGTTGGCGGGACTGGGACGCGTGACGGTAAAGCCAAACGATCAGTTGCTGGCGGGCGAGCCGGTTGGAACCATGGCCCCCTCAGCCGCCGACGACCGGCTCTATTTTGAAGTGCGCCATGGCGGACATGGCCAGTCACCGGCACCGTGGTTGAAATTGAATCTGCGCCCTGCGTTTGGAAAGGCGAACGGTACATGAAGAAGTTTGCGCTTGTTGGTCTGGGTCTGCTGGGCGGTTTCGCCACGGCGATGATCGCGTTGCCCGAAGCCAAGGGCGCCAATGACGCATCCGCCTATGGCCAGCTCGACCTGTTCAGCGACGCCTTCGAGCGAGTGCGCTCCAATTATGTGCGCCCGGTCAAGGACAGCGAGCTGATCGACGCCGCCATCCAGGGCATGGTGTCGAACCTCGATCCCCATTCCAGCTACATGGACGCCAAGATGTATGGCGACATGCAGATCACCACCAAGGGCCAGTTCGGCGGCGTCGGCATCGAAGTCACCCAGGAAGACGGGCTGATCAAGGTGATCTCTCCCATCGACGGCACGCCTGCGTCACGCGCCGGCATCAAGACCGGCGACCGCATCGCCGGCATCGACGGCAGCTCCATCGCCGGGCTGCAATTGAACGAAGCCATCGACAAGATGCGCGGTCCGTCCGGCAGCAAGATCACCCTTACCATCCTGCGCGAAGGCGAAAAGAAGCCGTTCGACGTGACCCTGGTGCGCGCCATTGTGTCGGTGGATGCGGCCTCGTATCGCCGCGAAGGCGATATCGGCTATATCCGCATGCCCGGCTTCAATGAGCAGACCGCCGATGGTCTGGAAAGGGCCGTGCGCGATCTGAAAAAGCAGATCGGTCCCGGCATCAAGGGTTATGTGCTGGACCTGCGCAACAATCCGGGCGGCTTGCTCGACCAGGCGATCCAGGTGTCGGATGATTTCCTGTCCTCCGGCGAGATCGTGTCCACCCGCGGCCGTCATCCCGAAGATACCCAGCGCTATGATGCCAAGGGCGGCGACATCACCGACGGCAAGCCGGTGGTGGTGCTGATCAATGGCGGCACCGCTTCGGCTTCGGAAATTGTCTCCGGCGCGCTGCAGGATCACAAGCGCGCCACGGTCATCGGCCTGACCAGCTTCGGCAAGGGGTCGGTGCAGACCATCATCCCGCTTGGCGAAAATCGCGGCGCGCTGCGCCTGACCACGGCGCGCTACTACACGCCCTCCGGCCATTCCATCCAGGCGCAGGGCATCATTCCCGATATCCAGGTGGCGCAGGGCGATGAAGCCAATGTGCCCAAGCTGGCGCGTCCCTCCGAAGCCGATCTGCGCGGTCATCTCACCGGCGAGCCGGTCCCGGCCAAGCGGGTGAATGCCCCGGTGATCAAGCCGGCCCCGGGCCAGAAGTATGACGACTTCCAGCTTTCCTATGCCCTGGACCTGTTGCACGGGAAGATGACGGTGGCCTCGGCCGCAGCGCCCGCCCCCGACAAGAAGCAATAGGCCCCGCAAGTCGGCAAACGTTAAAAAGGCCCGCCCTCAAAAGCGGGCCTTTAACACTTCTTAACCATCATAATTCCTAATAACGGCATGGCTGCTGCTGCCGATTCCGCGGAAGGCTTGCTTGCGTCCAAAGCCGGGCGCGCGCTGGCTTTTGCTGCGTCCTTCGCGATCTGCCTGCTGGCGGCGGGCGTGCTGGCCATCACCCTTTTGGGTCATGCCCATGGTCCCACCATTGTGCTGGACCTGCCGGAAACCGCCGAGAATACGCCCAAGCCGCCCACCACCACCGCCTATTCCATCTCCGATGACGGCGCCGTGGTTGGCCCGGTGACCAAGCCGATCTATGCGGGCAAGGCGCTGCTGGCCGATCCGGCTTTGGTGGAAAACACACCGCAAGGTCCGTTGCCGCGCATTGCCGATGACGGCCGCAAACCCATGACGGCCTATGCCGCTCCCACCGCTGCCGGCACCAAGTTCAAGATCGCGATTGTGGTCAGCGGACTGGGACTTTCCTCGACCGCCAGCAAGGCGGCGCTGGACAGCCTGCCCGCGGCCGTGACCCTGGCCTTTGCGCCTTATGCCGGCGATGTCGGCCAGTGGGCAGCCGAAGCGCGCCAGCATGGTCATGAGATCCTGCTGGAAATTCCGATGGAGCCGTTCGATTTTCCTGACAGCGATCCGGGACCGCACACCCTGCGCGCCGGGCAGGACGAAGACGCCAACATCCAGCGCCTGACCTGGGCGCTGACCCGCTTCACCGGTTATGCCGGCGTGACCAATCTTCTGGGCCAGCGCTTCCTGTCGGACAGCGCGGCTCTGTCGCCGACTCTGACCTATCTCAATCGCCGCGGGCTGTATTTCTTCGACAATGGTGCGGCAAGCCAGTCGGTGGTGCCCACCGTGGCCGGCCAGGTCGGCATTCCGGCGGTGCAGAGCGGGGCGGCGCTGGACAGTATTCAGACGGCGCTGGAAATCGACCGGCGCCTGTCGGAACTGGAAACCCAGGCCCGCGCCAATGGCAGCGCGGTGGGATCGGCCTTCTTGTATCCCGTCAGCCTGGCGCGCATTGCCGCCTGGGCGAAGGGTTTGGAATCGCGCGGCTTTGTTCTGGTGCCGGTTTCCGCCATAGTGAACACGCCAAAACAATAAAAAGCGCGCGCATGTCTTCCTCCTCCGATCTGCCCTACCGGCCCTGTGTCGGCATCATGCTGTTCAACGCGGATGGCAAGGTGTTTGTCGGCAAGCGCATCGACCAGAGCGTGGAAGGCTGGCAGATGCCGCAAGGCGGCATCGACAAGGGCGAGACGCCCAAGCAGGCAGCCAAGCGCGAGCTGCAGGAAGAAGTCGGGACCGACAAGGCCGAAATCATGGCCGAGATGGAAGATTGGGTGACATATGATCTGCCCGAACACCTGATCGGCGTGGCGTTTCACGGCAAGTACAAGGGTCAGCGCCAGAAATGGTTCGCCATGCGCTTCACCGGCAAGGATGCCGATATCGACCTGACGGCGCATGACCCGGAATTCTCGGACTTCCAGTGGGTCAGTCTCGCGGAATTGCCGGGCCTGATCGTGCCCTTCAAGCGCGAAACCTATAAGGCGGTGATTGCCGCTTTCCAAAACTTGGCATGAGCAAGTCCCCTGTTTTGATGATCCACGGGGCCTTCTGCGGACCCTGGTCATTGGATGGGCTGAAGGAAAAATTCCAGGCCGCCGGTTATGCCGTCAGCGCGCCACCCCTGCGCTTTCATGATGAAAAGCGATCATCCCCCGCATTGGCCACTACCGGCCTGGCCGATTATGCCGCCGACCTGGAAGACGAAATCCGGGCGCTGAAAGCTCCGCCCATATTGGTAGGCCATTCCATGGGTGGGCTGCTGGCGCAGATGCTTGCGGCGCGAACACGCGTCGCCTCACTCATTTTATTGGCGCCGTCACCGCCCTGGGGCGTGCCACCGACCACCCTGTTTGAAATCGGCGCCGCCCACGCGATGCATCTGCAGCCCGGTCACTGGAACCAGGTGCTGGAGCCCAATCGCGACGTGGCGCTGGCCCATTCCCTGGACCGGCTGCCGCGCGACATGCGCGACGAAGTCTATGGCCGGTTCGTGGCCGAATCGGGCCGCGCCATGTTCGAAGTGATGAACTGGGCCCTGGATTTCAGCCAGGCCAGCGCGG
>CANGRN010000177.1 GCA_947455695.1 Alphaproteobacteria bacterium | reverse complement strand
GTGCCGTATTTCTTCCAGTACGGCATCAACACCATCATCCTGCGCAACCGGCTGCGCAGCGATGGCTATGAACCCAAGACCGACGGCGTTTACGACCTGCAGCAGGCCATCCGGATGGTGCGCGCCCATGCTGCCGAATGGAAAATCGATCCGCACAAGATCGGCGCGGTGGGCTTTTCGGCCGGCGCCGAGCTGACCATGGCGTCGGCGATCCAGTATCCGGAGTTCAACAGCAAGAATGGCGGCGACGCGCTGGGCAGCGTGAGTGCGCGGCCCGATTTTGTCGGTTCCATCTATCCGGGGCCGTCGCTGTTCACGCCGGCCTGGACCAACAAGAATGGTACCCCGCCGATTCCGAAGGACGCGCCGCCCTCCTTCATCGCGGGCGCCGGCTGGCAGGACAAGGTGCATGCGGTGTGGGCGAGCGAATATTTTGCCGCCATGCTGAATGCGGGCATTCCCAATGTGGAGATGCACGTCTATGCCCGCGGCACCCACGGCAATGGCCTGCAATATCGCGACTTCACCGCCGAAGGCACCTGGCAGGACCGCTTTATTCACTGGATGCGGGACCTGGGGTTCTTCGGCAAATCGGGTGAAGAAACCTTGGCGGCCAAGGATTCCGCTGCCTTCGTGACCGCACCGGCCAAGTAGTTCCTGTTCATTTGAAGCGGGCGGCGGCATAACCCGTCCATGAAATGGGATGTCGTCGTCATCGGCGCGGGCGCGGCGGGCATGATGTGCGCCGCGGTCGCGGGCCAGCGCGGCCGCAAGGTGCTGGTGCTGGAATCGGGCAAGGCGCCGGGCGAGAAGATCCGCATTTCCGGCGGCGGGCGCTGCAACTTCACCAACCTGGGCGCGTCGCCGGCGCAGTTCCTGTCGGCCAATCCGCATTTCTGTATCTCTGCGCTCAGCCGCTATACCCAGCAGGACTTTATCGCGCTGGTCGCGCGCCACCGCATCGGCTGGCACGAAAAGACGCTGGGCCAATTGTTCTGCGACGGTTCGGCGGGGCAGGTCGTGGACATGCTGCTGGACGAGATGGCCAAGGCCGGCGCGCAGCTGCGGCTGAAGGCCAAGGTGCAGTATGTCGAAAAGACCGATGGCGGCTTCAGCCTGCAGACCGATGACGGGCAGGTGCTGGAATGCGCCGCGCTGGTCGTGGCCACGGGCGGCAAGTCCATTCCCAAGATGGGCGCGACGGATTTCGGATATCGGCTGGCGCAGCAATTCGATGTGCCGGTGACGCAGACGCGGCCCGCCTTGGTGCCGCTGACCTTCGACGAGGAATTGCTGGACCGTTTGGAGTCGCTGGCCGGCGTGGCGGCGCCTGCGCGCGTGAGCTGCGGCAAGACCGGGTTTGATGAAGCCCTGCTGTTCACGCACCGGGGCCTCAGCGGTCCGGCGATTTTGCAGATCTCGTCTTATTGGCGCGAAGGCAAGGAGATTGCCGTCAACCTGTTGCCGGGCAGCAATGCGCTGGAGGTGTTGCGCGCCGCGCGCCAGGCCAATGGCAAGCAGGCGGCGTCAACGTTTCTTGCCAGCCTGCTGCCGCGGCGTCTGGCCAAGGTGATTGCGGGAACGGACGACGGCGCGCTGGGCGGATTTTCAGACGCAAGGCTGAAAGCGCTGGCGGCGCGGATCGGCGACTGGCGTATCACGCCGTCGGGCACCGAAGGCTACCGGATCGCGGAAGTCACCCTGGGCGGGGTGGATACCACTGCGCTGGAGTCCAAAACCATGCAGGCGCGCAAAGTGCCCGGCCTGTATTTCATCGGCGAAGTGGTGGACGTGACCGGCTGGCTGGGCGGCTACAATTTCCAATGGGCCTGGTCTTCGGGCTGGGTCGCGGGACAATCGGTCTGACGATCCATGTGGCAGCAAAACGGCCCCGGTGGGGTGACCGGGGCCGTCTGCAGTTCTAAAGCGGTCTAGCGGCCGCGATAGTCGTAACCATTGCCGCGATAGTTCTGGTAGCTGCCGCGATAGTCGTTCTGGTAGCCACCCTGATAGTCATTCTGGTAGCCGCCATTCTGGTAGCCATACTGGTACCCGTTCGGGGCGTAGTTGCCCTGATAGGCGCGGTCGTCATAGCGACCCCGATCATTGTCGTGCGACGAAGCGGCGACAATGGCGCCCAGCGCGAACAGGCCGATGCCCAGGCCAATCAGCGCGCCGGTATTGTCGTGGCCGCGGCTGTGACCGTACCCGTAGCCGCGGTTGTAACCGCCATGGCCATAGGACTGTGCGGAGGCGGCGGTCGCGCCCAGCAGGGAAACGGCAAGGGTGGCACAAACGAGGCGTTTCATGGTCGTCATCGACTTCGTCCTTCGAATGCGCGTCGGCTTCGGCGCGTCTGCAACGCGGGAATTTGCGTTGCTGACAGCGATAATGATCCTTGCCGATGAACCGGGTCTGAACGAGACTCGGTACCGGCTATTCAGGAAAAAACCCGCCATGACCAAGGACGAAATCACCGCCTGGGCGCTGGCCAATGGCTGGCAGATGATCGACGGCGTCCCCAGCCTGACCAAGCCGGCCAAGCCGCATCCGGCCATCGTGCGGCTGGTGCTGAAGGCCACCGTCGCGCAGGTCGAGATCAAGAAGCCGGCCGGGAAGTGGGAAAAAGTGGCCAGCGAGAGCTATTCCAAGATCGAGGCCGATCCCGATACCGGCATGCCCGGAAGCCTGGGTTTTGCCACCATTTCCGGGCTGACCATGCTGATGCAGGACAATAAAGACCGGCAAATGATGGCGCGCATGGGCGGTATGAAGCTCTGATTTCGGGTTTCCCTATCTTTTTTGGGGTTTCGGGATAAAGAGGGGGCGAAATCTGCCCCTGAAAGTTCCCTTTTGACCTTCCCGACCACCCATCCTGCTCTGTCCCGCGCCCTCAGCGAGCGCGACTACAAGGACGCCACGCCCGTGCAGATGGCGGTGGTGACCGAGGAAGCGGAGGGCCGCGACCTTCTGGTCTCCGCCCAGACCGGTTCGGGCAAGACCATCGCCTTCGGCCTGGCGCTGGCCGACACGCTTCTGGAAGGCGCCCAGTCGATGGGTCCGGCCGGCGATCCCCTGGCGCTGATCATCGCGCCGACGCGCGAGCTGGCGCTGCAAGTTCAGCGCGAACTGAGCTGGCTTTATCATTATGCCGGTGCACGCATTGTCTCTTGCGTCGGCGGCATGGACCCGGGCGCGGAGCGGCGCGAGCTGGCGCGCGGCGCCCATATCGTGGTGGGCACGCCCGGCCGTTTGCGCGATCACCTGGAACGCCGCGCCTTGAAGGTTTCCGCGCTGAAGGCGGCGGTGCTGGACGAAGCCGACGAGATGCTCGACATGGGCTTTCGCGAAGACCTGCAATTCATCCTGGAAACCACGCCGGCGGAACGGCGCACCTTGCTGTTCTCGGCGACCCTGCCCAAGGCCATCGTCACCCTGGCGACGCATTACCAGAAGGATGCGCTGCGCATCGCCACCCGCAGCGACACGGCGGGCCATGCCGACATCGAGTATCGCGCCATCCGCATCGCCGGCAACAAGATCGAGCGCGCCGTGGTCAACCTGCTGCGCTTCATGGATCCGCCCAGCGCGCTGGTTTTCTGCAACACCCGCAACGCGGTGCGCCACATGGAAGCCCAGCTGACCGAGCGCGGCTTTGCCTGCGTGGCGTTGTCGGGCGAGCTGTCGCAGAGCGAGCGCAACCATGCGCTGCAGGCGCTGCGCGATGGCCGCGCCCGGGTCTGCGTCGCCACCGACGTGGCGGCGCGCGGCATCGACCTGCCCAGTCTCAGCCTTGTCATCCATGCCGACCTGCCCAACGACGCCCAGGTGCTGCAGCATCGCAGCGGCCGCACCGGGCGCGCCGGCAAGAAGGGCGTCAGTGTCCTACTGGTGCCGCCGGCCCGCCGCCGCCGCGCCGAGGAAATGCTGGACCGCGCCCGCGTCCAGGCCAGCTGGGGCAACGCGCCTTCGGCCGACGACATTCGCAAGGTCGATCACGAACGGCTGTTGAAGAATCCGCTGCTGGTGGAGCCGGGCACGGACGACGACCTGGCCATGGCCGACGAACTGCTCAAGAGCCACGGTCCGCGCGAGCTGGCGGCGGCGTTTGTGAAAATGTACCGCGCCGGATTGCCGGCGCCTGAAGAGATCGAAGACGAGCCGTTCCAACGCGCGCCCAAGGACCACAAGGCGCGCCATGACGGGCCACGCGAGAAGCGCGAATTCAAGCCGCGCGAAGACAGACCCCGGGAAGACAGGGCACCGCGCGAAGATCGCGGTCCGCGCGAGGAACGCCCCCGGCCCAATCGCACGGAAGGCCCGCAGCATCCGCGCACCCATGAACGCGGCGCCGCGCCGGGCCAGATGGAAAATGGTGTCTGGTTCCGCCTGAATGTGGGCCGCGAGCGCAATGCCGATCCCAAATGGCTGCTGCCGGAAATCTGCCGTCAGGGCGAACTGACCAAGAAGGACATCGGGGCCATCCGGGTGTTCGAGATGGAAACCCTGTTCCAGGTGGCGCCCGAGGCGGCGCCGAAATTCACCATCCTGGTCAACGAACGCAAGAAGGGCGGCGTGCGCATCTCGCCCGCGCTGGACCAGACCGGCGAAACCACCGCGCATGCGCGCGAATTGCGCGATGACAGACC
>CANGRN010000176.1 GCA_947455695.1 Alphaproteobacteria bacterium | reverse complement strand
CGGCAACACCGTCACTTTGCCGTTCTCCCGGGCGCAGCGCACGATTTCTGCCGGCGCATAAAAACCCATGGGCTGGGAATTCAGCAGCGCCGCGGCGAAGGCGGCGGGAAAGCGCCGTTTGAGCCAGGCGGAAACATAGACCAGCAATGCGAAGCTGGCGGCATGGCTTTCGGGAAAGCCGTAAGAGCCAAATCCCTTGATCTGCTCGAAACAGTTTTCCGCGAACGCCTGGTCATAGCCGCGCTCGACCATGCGGTCGATGAACTTGCGCTCGAAGGTGCCGATGGTGCCGACATGGCGGAAAGTCGCCATGGCGCGGCGCAGGCCATTGGCCTCGTCAGGGGTGAATTTGGCGGCCACGATGGCCAGCTTCATGGCCTGTTCCTGGAACAGGGGCACGCCCAGGGTCTTGTGCAGGACATCCCGCAGCTCGTCCTGCCGGTGTCCTGGGCCGGGCCTGGGGTAATCGAACACCATGCCCGGATTGTCGCGCTGCAATTTGCGGCGCTTGAGATAGGGATGCACCATGCCGCCCTGAATGGGGCCGGGGCGCACGATCGCCACTTCCACCACAAGATCGTAGAATTCACGGGGCCTCAGGCGCGGCAGCATGCTCATCTGGGCGCGGCTTTCGACCTGGAACACGCCGATGGTGTCGGCCCGTTGCAGCATTTCGTAGACGTAAGGCCGCTCCTTCGGAACGCTGGCCAAGGTGTATTTCGGCTTTGTGCCGCGCGAATAGGCATGGATCAGGTCGAAGGCCTTACGGATGCAGGTCAGCATGCCCAGCGCCAACACATCGACCTTCATGATGCGCAAACTGTCCAGGTCGTCCTTGTCCCATTCGATGAAGCTGCGATCGTCCATCGCGGCCGGGCCTATGGGCACGATGGTGTCCAGAAAATCTTCGGTCAGCACAAAGCCGCCGACATGCTGGGAAAGATGGCGCGGGAAGCCGGAAATTTTGCCCGCGAAATGCACGGCGCGTTCGACCGCATGGTTGGCGAGGTCATAGCCGCTCTCCATGACCTGATGCTCTTTCAGTTCGCCGCCGTGATGACCCCACACCGTATCCGCCAGCTTGCCAGTGACGTCCTCGCTCAGGCCGAACACCTTGCCGACTTCCCGGATGGCGCTGCGCGAGCGGTAGCAGATCACGGTGGCGGTCAGGGCAGCGCGGCGCCGGCCATAGCGCTGGTAGATATATTGGATAACCTCCTCGCGCCGCTCATGCTCGAAATCCACGTCGATGTCGGGCGGTTCCTTGCGCTCGGCGCTGAGGAAGCGTTCGAACAGCACATCGAAGGTGGCGGGGTCCACGGCGGTGACGCCCAGCACATAACAGACGGCGGAATTGGCGGCGCTGCCGCGTCCCTGGCACAGAATTTCTTTGCCTTCGGCATATTTCACGATGTCGTGCACGGTGAGGAAATAATGCGCGATTTTCTGGGAGGCGATGAAGCGCAGTTCCTTTACCGCCAGCCGCGCCACCTTGAAGGGCGTGCCTTGCGGATATCGGCGCTTGAGGCCCGCCTTGGTCAGATCGCGCAGATGGCCGTCGGCCGTCTTGCCCGGCGGCACCGGCTCATGCGGGTAGTTCTGCTTGAGCATGTCCAGGGTGAAGTTGATGGAAGCGGCAAAGCGCAGGCTTTCGGCGACGGCCTCGGGGCAATTGCGGAACAGCCGCGCCATTTCGCCGGGCGGTTTCAGGTGGCGTTCGGCATTGGCTTCCAGCCTTTTGCCGGCGTCCTGCAAACTCACATGCTCGCGAATGCAGGTGACGATGTCCTGCAATTCCCGCTGGCTGGGATGGTGATAGAGTGCGTCATTGACGGCGATCAGCGGTACACGCGCTTCGCGCGCCAGGCGCTTCAGATCACGCAAGCGCCGGCGATCCTCGCCGCCATACAGCATGGCGGCGGCCAGCCATGTATCCGCTCCCAGTTGCATGAGCAGCGACACACCGGTGTCAGGGCCCGACATCACGATCAGCAGCAGGCCCTCGCGATATTGCGGATCGAGCAGGTCGGGAAGGGACAGAAAACATTCGCCCTTGGGGGCGCGCGACTTGCCCAGGCTGAGAAGCCGGCAAAGACGGCCATAGGCGATGCGGTCCCGCGGATAGGCGATGATGTCGGGGGTGCCGTCGTTGAATACCAGCCGCGTCCCGATCAACAGGCGCGGGCGATCCGCCTTCTCCAGCTTGCTCCACGCCTCATAGGCCCGCACCACGCCCGCCAAACTGTTACGGTCGGCGATGCCGATGGCAGGATAGCCCAGGCTGGCCGCCTGGAGGACGAAGTCGCCCGGATGCGAAGCCCCGCGCAGGAAGGAATAATTGGTGGTGACGGCCAGTTCGGCATAGCTCATGCGAACAGGCCCTGGACATACCAGCGCGGCGCCAGGCCGCCATACGGTCCATCGCGATACAGCCAGAAGCGCTGGCCCGTTTCGGTTTCGACGCGAAAATAATCGCGCGCCAATCCGGCGCTGCGCCACCACTCCATGGCGATGCGTTCCGGGCCTTCGGCGCGCGCCACTTCATGAAGGCATTGCCGCCAGCGGAAGCGCATGGGCGGGCCATCGGGCACCGAGGCCATGGCGCTGACTTCTTCCGGCTTCTGCAGAAGCCGCAGCGGGCGGCGCGGCGGATCGCCGGGCCGGCGCTTTAAAGCCCAGGTTCCCGGCGCGAAATCGCGGTCCTGGGCTGGTATCGCAACACCTGCGGCTTCGGGAATATGGGTATCCTGGGGGATGAAGCGCTGCACCCGATGCTCGCCGAAGCGCACGCTCAACCGGTCGACCAGAAAAGCGATCTGGCGGCGGGCATTCTCGTCATGGTCGAAGCTGATGGTGCCGGGTTTGGTTTCTTCCGCCAGCAGGGCTTCCAGCCGCACCAGATCGAAGCCGAAACCGGGATCCAGCGGATCGGCCAAGGCGTCCAGCCTCTGGTTCAGCAATCGCGTGATGACCCTGGGATCGCGCAAGGGTTCGCCGGTCTTGATCGCGATGCGGTCAACCTTGCCGTCGGCGCGAAAGAACACCGCTTCCAGCACGCGTGCGCCGCAGCCTTCGCGTTCCAGGATTTCGCTCAAGGACTGCGCCAGGCCCAGCAGCGCGGCGGTGATGGCGTCCTGGATGACGACAGGTTCGGCGAAGTGCCGCTCGGCCATCAGGTCGGGCAGGGCGCGGCGCGGATTGAGCGGCTGTTCCTCCGCGCCCAGCATCACGCGAAGGCGTGTGACGAAGGCCTTGCCCAGCCGCTCCGACAATTCGCTGTGCAAGCGTTCGGCCACCATGCCGACGGTTTTGAGCCCGGCATGGCGCAAGGCGCGCAAGGTCTTGTCGTCGCACTCCAGCGCGGTGATGGGCAGTGGCGCGACCGCCTGCGCCTCGCCGCGTGCCGGCACGATGCCGGGCGCAAAGCGTGCCAGGGCATGCGCCGCCAATGACGTGCCGGCGATGGCGCCGCGTACGGCAAAGCCCTGTTTGGCAATCAACCCCGTGACATGCGCCAGCATGGCGGATTCGCCGCCGAACAGATGCGCAGCCCCCGTGATGTCCAGGAACAGCCCGTCGGGCGCATCCAGGCTGACCAACGGGGTAAAGCGGTCGCACCAGTCGGCAATGCCTTCCAGCAGCGCGGCATCGGCTTTTTCATCCGCCGGCACGATGGTCAACGGCTGCACCATGGCGCGGGCATTGGCCAGGGGTTGGCCTTTATAGAGTCCCAGTCTTTGCGCCCGCAGCTCCAGTGCATGGACATGCAGGGCGTTGCCGCTTTTGCCGCTGACGATCAGCGGCGCCTTAAACGGCGCGCCGTTGCTCTTGCGGGTAAGCCGGTCGGTGGGCAGGCGCGGCAACCACAGCGCCAGTATCCGCCGTGTCGAATGCGGCATGTTCGGGATTCCATGTCAGAAGAAACTGTCCCAGCCCGCCGGCGCGGTGGCGGACCAGTGCGGCGTCGAAAACCGGATTGCCCCAGTCATCGTCATCGGCGCGCGATGGCGCCGATGAGACCTGCCAGCGGGTCAGCGCCGCGCTGGGTTCTGCCTCTGCGCCTTCGCGCAGCATCACCGCCGTCACGCCGCTTTCATGCGCCGCGAAGGCCAGGCGGCGGCTGGCCACCAGGTCCAGGCATTTGGGCATGCCGTTCAATTCCAGCAGCAGCGCGCCGGCATGCGGACAGGCCAGGATGTCGGCGGCGGCCGACAAGGCCTCGGCGGCATTGCGTGTGCGCACCAGGATCAGCTGGCGCGGATCACCGCCCAGTTCCGCGAGCCCGTTCGGCGATATCGCGCCATACTCCATGGCTTCGTAATCCGGACGCACCCAGAACAGCGGTTTCGTCTTCGCCGCCAGGATTGCCAGGGCGACGGCAAAGCCGCCGGCGCTCCAGTTCCCGGCAAAGACTTCATGCAGGGCACCAGGTCGCAGTCCCCCGCCCAAAACCGCATCGGCCTGTGAATCCCCCAACGGCAGCGGCGGCCGGTCCCGGGGCAGGTCATAACGAGCTAGAAAATGGCGCAATTCCGCGATTTTTTCTGTATTGTTCATATTATGTTCTATAATGCTCCGCCCCTCGGGGGAGTCATGGCGGGTCACTTGTTGTGAATCACTCTCAAATTGCATGGCTAAGCATTTACTGCGCGCAACACTGG
>CANGRN010000175.1 GCA_947455695.1 Alphaproteobacteria bacterium | reverse complement strand
TGCTTGCGGCCGCCCTGCGGCGGCACGGAGGCAACGGTGCCTTCCATGATCTTGAGCAGGGCCTGCTGCACGCCTTCGCCCGACACGTCGCGGGTGATGGAGGGGTTGTCCGACTTGCGGCTGATCTTGTCGACTTCATCGATATAAACGATGCCGCGCTGGGCGCGTTCGACATTGTAGTCGGCGGCCTGCAGCAGCTTGAGAATGATGTTCTCAACGTCTTCACCGACATAACCGGCTTCGGTCAAAGTCGTGGCATCGGCCATGGTAAAGGGCACGTCCAGGATGCGCGCCAGTGTCTGTGCCAGCAACGTCTTGCCGCAGCCGGTGGGGCCGATCAGCATGATGTTGGACTTGGCCAGCTCGACATCGCCGTTCTTGCCGGACGAATTGATGCGCTTGTAGTGGTTGTGGACCGCGACCGAGAGCACCTTCTTGGCGTGGCTCTGGCCGACGACGTAATCGTCCAGCACCTTGAAGATTTCCTGGGGGGTGGGAACGCCCTCCTTGGACTTCATGAAGGAGGTCTTGTTCTCCTCCCGGATGATTTCCATGCAGAGTTCGACGCATTCATCGCAGATGAACACGGTCGGGCCCGCAATCAGCTTGCGAACCTCATGCTGGCTCTTGCCGCAGAAAGAGCAGTAGAGCGTGTTCTTGGACTCGCCGCCGCTGGCCTTACTCATATCGTCCACCGGGCCCTTTCGCCCCTATTGCCCCTGCGGGGCACTGGGCAGCTTCCAGCCTAAACGGCCTTTGCTGCTTTGCACAATGCGGGGAAAGCGCCGAAGCACCCCCGCTTCCCAACATTCGACCATGCTAAGGCCGATGGGATCAAGATTTGTTTAATCCGGCCCTGTACCGAATCTGCCAGATATTCCGGAACTTTAGCCAAAAAACACCCGCAAAAGGGTATTAAGAGGCCGGGGTTTCCTGATCCGGACGGCGCTCCATGACCTGGTCGATCAGGCCGAAAGCCTTGGCTTCCTCGCCGGTCATGTAGGTATCCCGGTCCAGCAGCTTTTCAATGGCTTCCACGGTCTGGCCGGTATGCTTGGCATAGATCTCGTTCAGCCGGCGCTTGAGTTTCACGATCTCCTGGGCGTGGCGGCCGATGTCCACGGCCTGTCCGTAATAGGAGGCACTGGGCTGGTGGACCATCACCCGGGCATTGGGCAGGGCATAGCGTTCGCCCTTCTTGCCGGCGCACAGCAGCAGCGAGCCCATCGAGGCGGCCTGGCCGATGCAATAGGTATGAATCATGG
Organism: Alphaproteobacteria bacterium; assembly: GCA_947455695.1. GTDB lineage: Bacteria > Pseudomonadota > Alphaproteobacteria > Micropepsales > Micropepsaceae > Rhizomicrobium. Next base: position 3,396 of record CANGRN010000175.1, on the reverse strand, counting down.
GCCGCACATACTGCATGGTGTCGTAGATCGCCATGCCCGCCGTGACGAGGCCGCCCGGCGAGTTGATGTACATGTGGATTTCCTTCTTGGGGTTTTCGGCCTCAAGAAACAGAAGCTGGGCGGTCAGCAGGCTGGCGCCGTAATCCTCGATCGGACCGGTGATGAAGATCAGCCGTTCCTTCAGAAGACGCGAATAGATGTCGAAGGCGCGCTCGCCGCGGGCGGTCTGCTCGACCACCATGGGGACCAGAGTGTTGTTGTAGAATTCGGTCGGGTTCGACATCAGGCGGCGCCTCTTGATTCGTCAGGGGACATTAGCCGGAAACTCCCCCGGCCACGCTTAATATAGCGTTCAGAAGTGTTTTTACACCTACCCCCTCCGGCCTCGGCTATCACGCGGCGCGTTCCGCGCCGCGCCTGTCTCGGCCACCTCCCCCTTTGGGGTGCGCTTCGCGCACAAGGGGGGAGGCCGGGCACGACCTGGCGGATGGTCGCGCCGCGGAATGCGGCGCCAGGGCAGGAAGGCCTACTTGACGGGTTCGTCTTCCGGGTCGGCAAACAAGGTTTCCTTGTCGACCTTCTTGTCGGTGACCGTGGCCAGCTCGGCGATGAAGTCCACCACCTTGTCCTCGAACAGGGGGGCGCGGATCTCGGCCTGGGCCTGCTGGTTCTGGGCGTAGAACTGGAACACCTGCTGTTCCTGGCCGGGGAACTGGCGGGCGCGGGCCATGATGGCGCGCTGGACTTCGTCATTGGCGATGGTGATGCCGTTCTGCTCGCCCAGCTTGCCCAGGACCAGGCCCAGGCGCACGCGGCGCTCGGCGATCTTGCGGTACTCGGCCTTCAGCTCGTCCTCGGTCTTGCCTTCGTCGGCGGCGGTCTTGCCTTCGCGCTTCAGCTCTTCCTCGACCTGGGCCCAGATGTTGGTGAACTCGTGTTCGACCATGGCGGGCGGCAGCGGGAAGTTGTGGGCATTGTCCAGCGCGTCCAGCACGCGGCGCTTCAGGTGCAGGCGGCTGGCGGACTTGTAGTCGTCGGCCAGCTGTTCGCGCACGCGGGTCTTCAGGGTGGCCAGATCGTCCAGGCCCAGCTTCTTGGCCAGCTCGTCATCGATCTTGGTGTCTTCGGCCTGCTTCACTTCCTTGACGGTGACGGCGAACACCGCGTCCTTGCCGGCCATTTCGGGCGCGTGATACTCGGTCGGGAAGGTGACCTTCACGTCGCGGCTTTCGCCGGCCTTGGCGCCGATCAGACCGTCTTCAAAGCCCGGAATGAAGGTGCCCGAACCCAGGGTCAGGCTGAAGTCCTCGCCCTTGCCCCCGGCAAAGGGGGTGCCGTCGATGCTGCCTTCATAATCGATCACAACCACATCGTCCTTGGCGGCGGCGCCATCCTTGGTGGTGTAGTTGCGGACATTCTTGGCCAGGCGGTCCAGCGCTTCATCGACATCCGCATCGGCGATGTCGGCGGTCAGGCGTTCCACGGTCAGCTTGGCGACATCGGTGGTTTCGAATTCGGGCATCAGGTCGACAATGACCTTGAAGGTGAGGTCGGACTTGCCGTCCACCACGTCTTCCACGCTGCCCACCGGCTCGACGCGCGGCTGCAGGGCGGGCTTGAGCTTGTTGTCGGCGATGGCCTTCTGGCTGCCTTCATTGACGGCGGCTTCCACCACTTCGCCCATGATGGACTTGCCAAACTGCTTCTTGAGGAACGAGACCGGCGCCTTGCCCGGACGGAACCCCTTGAGGTTCACGCGCGGCTTCATCTCTTCCAGGCGCGCATTGACCCGGCCCTCCAGCTCGCTGGCGGCGACGGTGACCGTGAACTGCTTGTGCAGGTCCTGGGAAAGGGTCTCGGCGATCTGCATGTCGGTGCGTCCTTATTCTGTCGTCTGGAACCCCCCGGTGGGCGCTGCGCGGCCGGTTTTGCCGGGGATTCCTGCGGATTTGGCCCGCCGCTTTACCTGTTTCCCCCCGCCCTCGCAACACTGGGAATAATGCTGCGCAAACAGCGGGCTTTGCCTATACAGGCGCCTGGGCGGCCGTGGCGAAACTGGTAGACGCAGCAGATTTAGGTTCTGCCGGGCAACCGTGGGGGTTCAAGTCCCTCCGGCCGCACCATTTCCTGTTGGTCGCCCGCGAGCGACAGGAAATGCCAAGCCGGCCCGCCGGTGGCCTAGCGGCAGCGCCGTGGCCACGCGGATGAAGGGCCGACGCGGCAGGCAAATCCCCCTCTTTGGATCAGTTCTGCCCGAACGGTTTCATGTAGGTCCCGACGTCCCAGAAACGGCCGAATTTCCGGCCCACTTCCCGGTAGATTCCCACCGGCTCGAAGCCGAATGCCAGGTGCAGTCCGACCGAGGCCGCGTTGGGCAGGCTGATGCCGCCGAACACCCGGTGGATGTCCTCATCCTTGAGAGCGTCGAACAGGGTGGCGTAAAGCCGCCGGCCCAGCCCCAGCCCGCAGACTTCCGGCGACAGGTAGATGCTGCTGGAAATGGTGGTGTCGTAGGCGGCGCGGTCCTTGTAGGCATGCGAACTGGCCCAGCCCACCGCCTCGCCGTCCTTCACCGCGACAAAGCACTGATAGCGGCCGGCCTGGGCAAAGCCGTCGAACCAGGCCCGGCGCTGCTGCAGGGTGCGTGGCTCGATGTCGAAGGTGACCGGCGTCTCGCGCACATAATAGTTGTAGATGGCGAGCAGCGCCGGAAGATCGCCCTCTTCCACCCGCCGGATCGTCGCCTCGCTCATAAACTCAGCCCCGTCAGCACCTCGGGCATCATTTCCGGCAAGTCCTCGGCGATCAAGCCGGGCCCGAAACGGTCGGCGGCATCGCCGTGCAGCCAGGCGCCGCAGGCCGCGGCGTCGAAGGCATTCATGCGCTGGGCCATAAGACCCGCGATCAGTCCGGCCAGCACATCCCCTGCCCCCGCCGTCGCCAGGCTGGGCGGAGCATTGGCGTTGATCGCGCACTTGCCGGATGGATCGGCGATCACCGTGTCGCCGCCCTTGAGCAGGATCACGCAGCCGGCGCGCACACTGGCCTGGCGCACCGCATCGACCCTGGACGCGCTGGCGTCCAGCAGGGCCGGAAACAGCCGCTCGAACTCCCCGGCATGGGGTGTGAGCACGCAAGCGTCATGCAGCCGGTTGAACAGGGCTTCCGGGTCATCCTTGAAAGAGGTGAGCGCATCGGCATCCAGGACAACGGCGGCGCCGCTTTTCAGCGCAGCATCCACCAGCGCGCGGGTTTCCCCGCCCACGCCCAGACCGGGGCCGATCACCAGCGCATTCAGCCGCGGGTCGGACAGGATTTCGGCGAGACCTTCGGCGCCCTCGAACGGCTTGAGCATGATGGCAGTGAGATGGGCGGCATTCACTGCCAGTGCGTCCG
>CANGRN010000174.1 GCA_947455695.1 Alphaproteobacteria bacterium | reverse complement strand
GTCCTGGTTCCAATCCACTATCGGTGTCGCAGCGGACTGATCGGCGTCTACTCGCGCCTGGTTGATCTCGGAGGTCTGTTCCGCGTCCAGACAGCCATTGTGCTGGGTGTCATGGGCGGCAAATTCCGCTTTCAGCCCCGCGATCAGTTCCGCCCGGGTGACTGTGCCGTCATGGTTGGCGTCATATTTCAGCAGGGTCCCCGCGTTGCCGCCGTGATAATTCTCGTCGCGCGGCTTTTCGGCCGACCGCATCCAGGGTGGCGGCGGCGTGCGGCCGCTGCAGGCGGCGAGCCCCAGGACGCAAAGCAGAATCAGGGGCAAATGGCGCAACGGTGTTTCCTTGTCGTTGGCGGCAGCCTAGTCCCGCGAAGTTGCTTTGGCGAATGAAGGGAAAGACAGGCTCGGCGCTGCCCGCCTTCGCCCTTTGGGCTACGGCGCGGCATGCTGGGCCTCGCCCGGCTCTCTGCGCTGTCGCGCGCCGGGCTCGGCACCAATATAAGCCGCGCCTGCGCGCGCTTATATTGGTGGGCGGTGACGGGCTCGAACCGCCGACCCTATCGGTGTAAACGATATGCTCTACCAACTGAGCTAACCGCCCGGATGCGGCCTCATACCATGCCGGGCGGCGGGGGCAAGGCAAGGCGCGGCTTGCGCCCCAGCATGAGCCACAGCAAGCCGCCCGCCATCGCCATCAGCAGCACGGCCTTGGCGGTGAGGAACTTGAGGCTGAGGATCGCGGCCAGCAGAACGGCATGCACCGCCAGCCACACCAGGGCCAGCGGCAACACCGTGGATTTCAGGCGGGTATTCAGTTCAAGGAATCCTTGAGCTGCTTGCCGGCGCGGAAGCGCGGCTGCTTGGACGGCTTGATGGTGATTTCTTCGCCGGTCTGGGGATTGCGGCCCTTGCCGCCGGCGCGGGTGGCAACCACGAACACGCCAAAGCCCGTCAGGCGAACCTCGTCACCGGCCTTCAGCGAAGCGGCGATGAGATCGAACACCCCATCCACGGCCTTGGCGGCGTCGTTCTTGGGCAGGCCCGTGGTATCCGAAAGCTTCTGGATGAGATCGTTCTTGTTCATGGCGTAGGTTCCTTTTCTCTGGTCGCTACCGGCCTCTGGCCGGGCGCCGTGACGCGATTCTTCTCCCGCTGTCACAGACTCTATGGGTCAGGGCTTGGCCGCGTAAAGGCGAAAACCTGCGGATTCGGGCGATTTTTGGCTTGGAACCCCCGATTTTTGGTCAAAAGAAAGGGCCCGGACGGGACAGTCCGGGCCCCTGTTCTTCGTGGGAAGGCCGTCAGTGGGTGACGACCGGGTCCTCGCCGTCGGTGATCGGCAAGGCGGCCGTCACTTCCGGTTCCACCCAATCGATGGCTTCGGGCTGGCGGGTGAGCGCCACCGCCAGCACTTCGCCCATGGTGGCGACGGGCACGATCTTCAGCCCCGTCTTCACATTGTCGGGCACTTCGGCGAGATCCTTCTCATTGTCCTTGGGGATGATCACCGTGGTGATCCCGGCCCGCAGGGCAGCAAGCAGTTTCTCCTTCAGCCCGCCGATCGGCAGGGCACGGCCGCGCAAGGTCACTTCGCCGGTCATCGCCACATCGCGGCGGATCGGAATCCCGGTGATCGCCGAGATGATCGAAGTGGCCATCGCCAGACCCGCCGAGGGACCATCCTTGGGCGTGGCGCCTTCGGGGACGTGGACGTGAATGTCGATCTTGTCGAACAGCGGCGGCTTGATGCCGAAGCTGGTCGCCTTGGAGCGGACATAGGACCGCGCCGCGTCGATCGATTCCTTCATCACGTCGCCGAGCTTGCCGGTGGCCTGGAAACGGCCCTTGCCGGGCAGCATCACGGACTCGATGGTCAGCGTCTCGCCGCCCACTTCCGTCCAGGCCAGACCGGTGACGACACCGACCTGGTCTTCCAGCTCGGCCTCGCCGAAGCGGTGACGGCGCACGCCGGCTTCGCGGCTGTAATAGCGGATCAGGTCGCGCACGCCATCGTCGGTCAGCTTCCACTCTTCCTCCTTCAGCCCATGCTGCTTGCGCTGCTTGGGGATCAGGTGGCGCTTGGCGATCTCGATCTTCTCATCCTCGGTGTAGCCGGGGATGCGGATGATTTCCATGCGGTCCATCAGCGGCTGCGGCATGTGCAGGCTGTTGGCGGTGGTGACGAACATCACGTCCGACAGGTCGAAATCGACCTCCAGATAGTGATCGTTGAAGGTGGCGTTCTGCTCCGGATCCAGCACTTCGAGCAAAGCCGAAGACGGGTCGCCCCGATAGTCCGCGCCCAGCTTGTCGATCTCGTCCAGCAGAAAGAGCGGATTGTTGCTCTTGGCCTTCTTCATGGACTGGATGATCTTGCCGGGCATGGAGCCGATATAGGTCCTGCGGTGACCGCGGATTTCCGCTTCGTCCCGCATGCCGCCCAGGCTCATGCGCACATATTCGCGGCCCGTCGCCTTGGCGATGGACTTGGCGAGCGAGGTCTTGCCCACGCCGGGCGGGCCGACCAGGCACAGGATCGGACCCTTGAGCTTGCCGACGCGCTGCTGCACGGCCAGATACTCCAGGATGCGCTCCTTGACCTTTTCCAGACCGAAATGGTCGTCGTTCAGCACCAGCTCTGCGGCAACGATGTCGCGCTTGACCTTGCTCTTCTTGCCCCACGGCAGGGAGAGCAGCCAGTCGAGATAATTGCGCACCACCGTGGCTTCCGCCGACATCGGTGACATGGAGCGCAGCTTCTTGACCTCGGCCTGCGCCTTTTCACGCGCTTCCTTGCTGAGCTTGGCCTTGCGGATGCGGTCTTCCAGCTCGTTCATCTCGTCGCGGCCTTCTTCGCCTTCGCCGAGCTCCTTCTGGATCGCCTTCAACTGCTCGTTCAGGTAATATTCGCGCTGGGTCTTCTCCATCTGGCGCTTGACCCGCGAACGGATCTTGCGCTCGACCTGCAGCACGCCGATTTCCGCCTCGATCAGCGAGAGAATCTTCTCCAGCCGCTCGGTGGTGCCGAACGTTTCCAGCAACGCCTGGCGCTCGCCGATCTTGACCGACAGGTGCGACGCGACGGTGTCGGCGAGTTTCGCCGGATCGTCGATCTGAGCCACCGCGGCCAGGGTCTCGGACGGGATCTTCTTGTTCAGCTTGATGTACTGCTCGAAGTTGGCCTTCACCGTGCGCATCAGGGCTTCGGATTCCTGCGCGGGCGCGGCTTCCTCGGTGATCTTCTCGACCGTGGCCTGGAAGAAATCGCTGCGGGAATTGAAGCCGGTGACGCGGGCGCGCGACTTGCCTTCGACCAGCACGCGAACGGTCTGGTCCGGCAGCTTGAGCAGCTGCAGCACCGTGGCCAGGGTGCCGATGGTGTGCAGGCCTTCGGCCGTGGGGTCGTCCTCGGCGGCGTTCTTCTGGGTGAGAAGCAGGATCTGCTTCTCGTCATTCATGACTTCTTCCAGCGCGCGGACCGATTTTTCGCGGCCCACGAACAAGGGAACGATCATGTGCGGGAAAACCACGATGTCGCGCAGCGGCAGAACCGGGGGCGACAGCTCGGCGGTGGTCTCGTCTTTCTTCTTGGCGTCTTCCGCCATACTGGTGCTCCTGCCGGGATACGCCCGGCCCAAATCGGCTTCCCCAACTGGGCGAAGCCTTTGAAACAAAGAGCCGCCCAACACATTCGGGCCGACTCCGGATACCGTAAAGTGGCCCCCCTAACAGGGTGTTTCAAGGCAGCGCAGGGGCTTAACGCCCCCAAGTTCCGGGCTGCACACAAAAACCCGCGCGGAACTCCGCTTTTTCCCCAGGTCGTGACCGATTTGCCCAGCCCGCCCCAGCGCCCTATTTTGCCGGGAAACCATATTCGGGGGGAAAATGCTGGATCGGCGGACTTTTGCGGGATTGCTGGGCGCGGCCGCCCTGCCGGGCACGGCGCAGGCCAAAACCACCCTTCCCTTCTATGCCTCGACCGGGCCCAACCTGGCGATCTATGACCTGGATCCGGATGCGGCGTCGCTGACCTTCCGCAGCAGCATCGCCCTGCCCGCCAACATTCAATATGCCTGGCCGCATCCCTCGCGCCGGTTTCTCTATGTCATCGCCAGCAACAGCCAGCCGCCCAGCGGCCCGGCCGGCGTGGCCGGCAGCGATACCAACCACTATGCCTTCGCCTTCCGCGTCGCGCCCGATGGCAGCCTGACCCAGCAAGGCGAGCCCGTTCTGCTGCCGGTGCGCCCGGTTCATTGCACGACCGACCTGAAGGGCCATTTCCTGCTGGTCGCCTACAACAATCCCAGCTCGGTTTCCGTGCATCCCATCGGCCCGGATGGCGGCATCGGGGCGGCGGTGCCGCAATATCTGAAGCTGGATCTCGGCATCTATGCCCACCAGGTGCGGGCAACGCCGATCAACAACACCATCACCGTCTGCAGCCGCGGCAACGATCCGGTGCCGCGCACGCCCGGCGTGGTGGGCAGCGGCAAGGCCGAAGATCCAGGCCAGATCGAAGTGTTCGATATCCGGCCCGGCGGACAGTTGCGCCATGCGCAGACGGTCACGCTGAACGGCGGCATGGACTTCGGACCGCGCCACCTGGATTTTCATCCCACCAAGCCCTTCGTCTATGTCTCGATGGAGCGCGAGAATTCGATCTACACCTACTGGCTGCTGGAAGACGGC
>CANGRN010000173.1 GCA_947455695.1 Alphaproteobacteria bacterium | reverse complement strand
GGCCACCACCGGCGCGCTGGCGCAGGGGCGCGGGTCAGTCCCGAACGAAGGCGGCTATCCGCCCGGCGTGCCCCATGCCACCGGCCGCTCCATGCTGGACAGCCCCCATTACATCGGCACCGCCAGCAAGGGCTATGGCTTCAAGGCGAACTGGGCGCGCACCCTGCCCTGGGTTCCCAGCGTCGATCCCAACTACAAGCCCCGCCGCATCAACAAGGCGATCGAGCTGTGGGAAGACAACCAGGTTGTCGCTTATGCCGAATATGGGCCTTCCGGTGCGCCGGACACCTATGAAGAAGGCAAGCGCATGGCCAAGACCTGGTGCGATGCAATCAATTACGAAATGGAGAATGACAGTTTCAGCTTCGATGGCCTGCGCAATTTCATGCAGGGCCTCGTGGATGGCGGTCCCACGCCGTCGGGCCACCGCACGCCGATGGTGTTCGTCACCCTGCCAGCCTGGGGTTTTGATGGCGCTTCGATGCGCGCCAATGTCTGGCAGATCGCCCAGGCGCTGGCGGCCGGCGCGCATGGCGTCCTGATCTGCGAAATGGAATCGCCGGAAGCCGCCGAGATTGCCATCGCCGGCGGGCGCTACAAGTGGACTTGGCCCGGCGTGGAAGAGCTCCCCATCGAAGGCGTGCGCGGCGCGGGCAGCCAGAGCTTCGCCTCCCATATCTGGGGCGTCAGCAACGCGGAATATCTGCGCCTGGCCGATACCTGGCCGCACAATCCCAAGGGTGAAATCTCGATGGGCTTCAAGCTGGAAAACCGCCGCTCTGCCATGGTGGCCGAACAGTTGATGGCGGTGAAGGGCCTGGCATTTGCCGAGCCCGGTCCCTCCGACAATGGCTGGTCCCACCTGGGCTGGGATGCGATCCGGGGTGACCTCACGCCGGCCCAGCGCGCTGCGCTGCCCGCGTCCAAGCGTCTTGAGGAAGACCTGGAACTCATTCGCCTTGCGGCCAGGAAGCACAAGATCCAGTGGCTGGGTAACGGCCCTCCCGGCGCGACGCCGCAGCAGGAGATCGACCAGGGACGGCGCATGGGACCGACGACCGAAGAACGCGCGCAAGCCGATCGGCTCTATACGAAACGGAAGATGCCCTACTGAAGCTTCAACGCTTTCGCCGCGGTGGTGAAAGCGGTCTGGGCATCCTTGTTATCCGGAAAGGCCTTGCGGGCATCGGCCAATGCCTGCAGGGCCTTTTCCTTTTCGCCCAGCACCGTATAGGCGCGCATCAGGCGCACCCAGCCCAGCGCGTCATTGGGATCGGCCTTCAGCCGCGAGGCCAGCATGTCCACCATGGCGCGCGGATTGGGTTTGCCGCCGGGGCCTTGCGAGGTCAGCATCGCGATGCGGTCCACCAGCAACTGGTGCAACGGTGCGGTTGTGGGCGTGTCGGCCAGCAGGCTCTGCCACAGCGCGATGGCGCCGGCCCGGTCATTGTGCGTGGCCTTGTAGAGGCCGAGGTAAAAACGCGCCGGAGGATTGCGCGGATCGGCGGCCAGCGCGCTGGCAAAGGCATCCGCGGCTTCCTGCGGCACTTCGCTGCCGCTGCCCAGCACCAGCGCCTCGCCATAGGCGGCATCGAGCTGCGCATCGCCCTTGCCGGTCAGGGCGATGACTTTCGCCAGCGCCTTGGCGGCGTTGCGCGGATCGTTGGCGGTCATATAGGCCTGGCCCAGGTAACGCCAGGCGCGCGCATCCTCGGGATGCTGGTGCACGCGCTGGATCAAGAAAGGAATAAGCCCGTTGATCTCGCGGGTGTTGATGCCGCCGGCTTCGCGCTGTGCCAGATGCGGTCGGCCCACCACGAAATAAACCCCACCGCCGATGGCGATCATGGCGACGGCGATGCCGCCCAGCCACAGCCAGCGGCGTTTCACGTCTTTTGCCCGCAGCAAGGGCACCACCGCAAAGCCAATGGCCAGTGCGGCGATCAATACAAGACCGATAACGGGAAGGGCGCTCACGTCTGGCCTCTATATTTGTTGCGAACCAGCGCGACGATCATGCCGCGGATGGTGCGGGCCTGCTGATCGGTCAGGCCGGAGCGCAATATCATGGCGCGGATGTTGCGTACCATGGCGCCCCGTTTCTCGGCGGGGAAGAAAAATGCGGCGGCATCCAATTCCTTTTCCAGGTGCTCGAACAACTCCACCAGTTCCTTGCGGCTGGCGGGCACCGCAATGCGCTCCCGGATGCGCACGGCCGGTGTGGTGTCGGCCGACTTCAGCCATTCATAGCCCATCAGCAGGACAGCCTGGCCCAGGTTGAGGGATGAGGCCTTGAGCTCGGTGTCTTTGGTCCGCGGCAGCGGCGCGGTGGGGATGGTGATCAGCGCGTCGCACAGCGAAATCTCGTCATTGTCCAGGCCGGCCCGTTCGCCGCCGAACAGGATAGCGGTCTTCACGCCCGCATCCGACGCCTGGCGCAGCCGCTGTGCCGCCGCCTGCGCCGTCAGCACTTCGCGCGTCACATCCCGGCCCCGCGCCGTGGTTGCCAGCACCAGTTGGCAATCAGCCAGCGCGGCCTTGGCATCGCCATAGATCCGGGTCCGCTCCAGGACGTCGCCCGCGCCGCTGGCCAGCATCTGGGCCCGGTCATTGGGCCATTCCATCTTGGGCGCGATCAGGCGCAGGTCCGTCAACCCGAAATTCTTCATCGCCCGGGCGGCGGACCCGACATTTTCGCCCATCTGGGTGTGGGACAGGATGACGGCGGGTGGGGTCATTTGGCGCTTTGACGGGTACGATTTTGTTGGGTTAACTGCGCCCGCTATATCCCCTCCCGCACCAAATTTCGAGGAAATACGAGATGGAAAAGATCAAGGTTGCCAATCCGGTGGTCGAACTGGACGGCGACGAGATGACCCGCATCATCTGGGACCTGATCAAGAAGAAGCTGGTCCTGCCCTATCTGGACATCGACCTGCACTATTACGACCTTTCCATGGAGAACCGCGACAAGACCGATGACAAGGTCACGGTCGATGCCGCCGAGGCGATCAAGAAATACGGCGTGGGCGTGAAGTGCGCCACCATCACCCCGGACGAGGCCCGCGTCGAGGAATTCAAGCTCAAGAAGATGTGGAAGTCGCCCAACGGCACCATCCGCAACATCCTGGGCGGGGTGATCTTCCGCGAACCGATCATCTGCAAGAATGTGCCGCGCCTGGTGCCGGGCTGGACCCAGCCCATCGTGGTCGGCCGTCATGCCTTTGGCGACCAGTACAAGGCCACCGACTTCGTGTTCCCCGGCAAGGGCACGCTTTCGATCAAGTTCGTCGGCGAAGACGGCAAGGTGATCGAGCATGAAGTGTTCAAGGCGCCGGGCGGCGGTGTCGCCATGGCGATGTACAACCTGGACGAATCCATCCGCGAATTCGCCCGCGCCTCGATGAACTATGGCCTGAACCGCAAATATCCCGTCTACCTGTCGACCAAGAACACGATCCTGAAAGCCTATGACGGGCGCTTCAAGGACCTGTTCCAGGAAATCTATGACGCCGAGTTCAAGTCCAAGTTCGAAGCCGCCGGCATCACCTATGAACACCGCCTGATCGACGACATGGTGGCATCCGCCCTGAAGTGGAGCGGCGGCTATGTCTGGGCGTGCAAGAATTACGATGGCGACGTGCAGTCTGACACGGTGGCGCAGGGCTTTGGCAGCCTCGGCCTGATGACGTCGGTGCTGTTCACTCCCGATGGCAAGACGGTGGAAGCCGAAGCCGCCCATGGCACGGTGACGCGCCATTACCGCGAGCATCAGAAGGGCAAGTCCACCTCGACCAACTCCATCGCCTCGATCTTCGCCTGGACGCGGGGCCTGACCCACCGCGCCAAGCTGGACGGCAACGACAAGCTGGCCAAGTTCTCCGCCACCATGGAGAAGGTCTGTGTCGACACGGTGGAACAGGGCTTCATGACCAAGGACCTGGCGCTGCTGGTCGGTCCCGACCAGAAGTGGCTGACCACCGAAGGCTTCCTCGACAAGGTCGACGAATACCTGAAAAAGGCCATGGCGTAACCCGCCAGGGTTCCTTTGATCTGCAAGGGCCGTGTTTGCGCATCGGAAAGATGTGCAGCGCGGCCCTTGTCTTTTAAAGCGCTTGGGCCGCTCCTGCGATGGCTGCGCCTATTCTGCAGCGCTTCTTTGCGACTTCTTCTGCGCGTACATCGCCTGGTCGGCGCGCGCCATGGCGGTGTCGGGATTGTCGCCCGCCTTCAGCTCAAACGCGCCATAGGCGAAGCTGACGGGAATGGAATGGCCGTTCCAGCTGGTGGGCGAATTTTCCAGCGCCGCCGCCAGGATGTCGGCTTTCTTCAGGGCCTGTTCCTGGTTGGCATGGCTCAGCAGCACGCCGAACTCGTCGCCGCCCAGCCGTCCCACGCAATCGCTGTCGCGCACATGGGCCTGCAGCACATCGGCAAAGTGCGACAGCACCGCGTCCCCCGCGGCATGGCCCAGCGTGTCGTTGGTGCGCTTGAGGTGATTGAGGTCGAAATAGATCAGCGAGGCCGGCGTGTTGTAGCGGCCGGTGAAGGCGATATAGCGGGTCAGCTCGCGCACAAAGGCGCGGCGGTTGAGCAGCGGCAGCATGCCGTCTTGGTCGGCGGTCTTTTCGACATCTTCCAGCCGGGCGCGGGTCTGGGTGAGCTCGCGGCGCAGATTGTCCACTTCGCT
>CANGRN010000172.1 GCA_947455695.1 Alphaproteobacteria bacterium | reverse complement strand
GGTGCGGATTTCATGGCTCATATTGGCCAGGAATTCCGACTTGACCTTGCTGGAAGCCTCGGCGGCCTCCACCGCAGTCCGGCTTTCCAGCACTTCGATCTTGAGGCGCTCGCGCTCCGCCGCACTGTCGCGGAACATCTGCAAGGCGCGGGCGAACTGTCCAATCTCGTCGGAGCGCTCGCCATAGGGAATGGGCGCCGCCAGATCTCCGGCACCAACGAACGTCAGGGTGGTGGTGATTCCCTGGAGCGGACGGATCACCCGCCACTCGACATAAAAGCCGGTGAACAAGGCCAGGCCGATGGACAGGAGCATCAGCGCGATGGCGACGTAGAAGGCGTGCTGGGCGCCCGCCTCCTGTTGCTGCGCCAGGACGCGCGTCAGGTTCAGCGCGGCAGTCGGGATCGCCCGCAAGCTGACCAGGCCGTGATCGGACTCATCGACAAAATCCGCACCCGAGATCGAGAGCTTGTGACCTGCCATCAGCCGCGCCAGGATCGCCTCGCGCATGGCGCGATAGTCTGTGAAATAGGCCTGCCGGACGGTCGCAATCGCCGCCTTGATCGGTACGGGCGTGGAGACACGCTTCGCCTCGATTTCCAGATCGCTCCAGCGGGCATCGATTTTGCCCTTGGTCTCCGACAGGGACTGCTGCAGCGCCGGCAGGGGCGCGCGGTTGTCGATCACCGCCGTCTGCATGAAGCCGCGGTCGCGGCCGGCGTCCAGGAGCATGCTCCAGGCATTGCCATAGACCTTCATCATCCGGTCGATGGCGGGATCGGCGCCGGCAATATCCTCGCCCAGAAATGCGGACTGGACGGCAAGCTGGCGTGACACAAGCGTCGTCGCACTCTTCCACTCCGCGAGAAGGTTGGGATCGCGCTGCCCCCGCGGCTTGCCCGCGGCGGCGGTGACGCGGGCGAACATGGCGCGATACCGCTGGTCGGCAGGACGCAATATGGCGAGCGCGGAACGGGCATCAACGATCGGCCGCTGCGCCACTTCGCGCAACACCTGGTCCACGGCCGCTTCGGAATGACGGTGCAGGGTGTCGATGCGCGTCACGGTTGCGGGCGCCGCCGCCTCGGGCGCTTCCAGCACCAGATTGGCGATGGCGAGTTCGGCGCGTATCGCCACCATGGCGGACATGATGGTGCGAACACCATCCACCGCCGACAACACCCTGCGCGACTGTTCTTCGCGCTGATAGGCGCTCAGGGCCGACATCGCAAAGGTCGAGATCAGCACCACGACCAGAAAGCCGGTGATCGCCGACAGCAATGTTCCGATGGATCGAAACCGGTGCACGAGTTGTCCTCCGCCGGTTGTTCCGGCGGCAAGACACTATTGTGTCAACGGTATGCATTAATTTAAGGCAGCGCGGGCGGCCGGGTTCCCAAATAACCTTCGGTCCGCGGAAAAGCGGCAATTGTCGCGCAGGCGTTAATGCTTACCGCGGGTAAATTGCGCGGATCCCTTCATCGCCCGCAATTTTCTGCATGAGATTATGTCAGGCGCGGGCAAACCTTTTGTACTTGATCTTGTGCGGCTGGTCGGCATCCACGCCCAGGCGGCGCTTCTTGTCCGCCTCGTAATCCTGATAGTTGCCCTCGAACCATTCCACATGGCTGTCGCCTTCAAAGGCCAGCATGTGGGTGGCGATGCGGTCCAGGAACCAGCGGTCATGGCTGATGATCATGGCGCAGCCGGCAAATTCTTCCAGCGCCGATTCCAGGGCGCGCAGCGTGTCCACGTCCAGGTCGTTGGTGGGTTCGTCCAGCAGCAGCAGGTTGGCGCCCGACCGCAGCATCTTGGCCAGGTGGACGCGGTTGCGCTCGCCGCCCGACAGTTGCCCGACCTTCTTCTGCTGGTCGCCGCCCTTGAAGGCGAAGTGCCCGCAATAGGCGCGCGCATTGATCTTGGTCTTGCCGAACTCGATGAAGTCGGTGCCACCGGAAATTTCCTGGTAGACGGTCTTGTTGGGGTCCAGCGCATCGCGTGACTGGTCGACATAACCCAGATGCACCGTGGACCCGATCTTCAACGTGCCGGCATCGGGCTTTTCCTGGCCCGTCAGCATGCGGAACAGGGTGGTCTTGCCCGCGCCATTGGCGCCGATCACGCCAACGATGCCGCCGGGCGGCAGCTTGAAGTTCACATTCTCGTACAGCAGGCGGTCGCCATAACCCTTGGCGAGGTTTTCCGCCTCGATCACCACATCGCCCAGCCGCTCGGCCACCGGGATCATGATGGTGGCGGTGCCCTGGCGCTGTTCCTGGCTCTTGGCCACCAGCTCTTCATAGGAATTGATGCGCGCCTTGGACTTGGCCTGGCGCGCCTTGGGCGACTGTTTGATCCATTCGCGTTCGCGCGCGATGGTGCGCTGCTGCGCCTGTTCCTCGCTCGATTCCTGCTTCAGGCGCTTTTCCTGGATCTCCAGGAAAGACGAATAGTTGCCTTCATGCGGGATGCCCTTGCCGCGATCCAGTTCCAGGATCCAGCTGGTGACATTGTCCAGGAAATAGCGGTCATGGGTGACCAGGATGACGCAGCCCTTGTATTCGCGCAGGGTCGCTTCCAGCCATTCCACCGACTCCGCGTCCAGATGGTTGGTGGGTTCGTCCAGCAGCAGGATGTCGGGCGCATCGAGCAGCAGCTTGCACAGCGCCACGCGGCGGCGCTCGCCGCCTGACAGGGTTTCCACTTTCGCGTCGCCATCGGGGCAGCGCAGCGCGTCCATCGCCTGGTCCACCTTGCTGTCCAGGTCCCACAGGCCCTGCGCCTCGATCTCGTCCTGCAGCCTGGCCATCTCGTCGGCGGTCTCGTCGGTATAGTTCGACGCGATCTCGTTGTAGCGGTCCACCAGCGCCTGCTTCTTGGCGACGCCTTCCATCACATTGCCGCGCACATCCTTGTCGGGATCCAGCTGCGGTTCCTGCGAGAGATAGCCCATGCGCACGCCATCCGCGGCCCAGGCTTCGCCGGTATACTCGCTGTCCATGCCGGCCATGATCTTCATCAGGGTGGATTTGCCCGCGCCGTTGACGCCGACGATGCCGATCTTGGCGCCCGGATAGAAGCTCAGCCAGATGTCCTTCAGGATCTGCTTGCCGCCGGGATAGGTCTTGGACAGACCTTTCATCACATAAACGAATTGCGGCCCGGCCATGGGGTTTCCTTTGAAAGACGCGAAGAGATGGGCGTTTTAGCCCAATGCCCGCGAAATCAGAACTTGATTTTCGCGCGGCTGAGCAGCGACACGGCGGTGGCGCCGCGCTGGCCCTGGGCGTTGGTCTGGTAGGCAGCGTTGGTCTGCAGCGCCACGGCGCCGTCCAGGAAGTTTGTTACATAGCCCAGCTGGATATCGGTTTCCTGGACATGGGTCAGCGGCGCGCCCTGCGCGATCACCAGCGGCATGTCGCCGGCCGAGGTCAGGCTGGAGAAGGTTCCCGCCAGGCTGGGCGCGGGCGCGGAGAAGGCCACGCCCAGCGTGTCATTGCCGAACACGCCATGCTTGGCGATGGCGAAGGAATAGGATTGTTCGTGCAGCGTGCCGCTGGCGAAATTGCCGCGCGGATCCAGCTGGGTCATGCCTTCGCTGAAGGAGGCGGTGGTGACCCAACCCTTGCCGACATCGACATGCGCCGCAACGCTCAGCGCGCCGGTGCTGGAACGCTGCGAAATATTCGGATTGGCCAGGCCCAGCGGCATGCCCGAGCGCTGCGAGGCCATGGCGGTCACATCCAGGCCCAGCGCGCTGGAAATATCCAGCGACATGCCGCCCAGCAGCGACTGGCTCTGGCTGGCGTCATAGGTCAGCGCCAGCGGGCCGGTGGGGGCGCTCGCATCGAAATGGAACCGGTCCAAGCGCTCATTGCTGGTGGCGATGCCGGCGCGCAGGCGCAGATTTTCATACGGCACGAAGGTCACGCCGCTGTAGCTGCCGCCATTGGCGAGCGCCAGGTAGGGCGCGGAAACCGACGACAGGAACGGCGAAGTGCCGGCGCTGTAACCAACGCCGTAATTGGTGAAACGCGCGGCGATGTCGATGTTCGCGCCCGTGTCCAGCGCCAGGTTCGGCGCCAGCAGCGCGCTGGTGGCAAAGGAGGACGCGCCGGCAAAGCTCAGCGTGCTGCCCGAAAGCTGCGCCGCCACGATGGGCTGCACCGCGCCGCCCGACAGTGCGGGAGCGGACAATTCATAGGCGGAGATGGCCCGTGCGGCGCCGAAGGACTGCAGACTGGGTGACGGCGCAGCGGCAAGCACCGGCGCTGCCGCGCAAATCGCGGCAAGCCCCGCGGCCAACACCGCAGCGTGCTTGAAATTACCCATCACCAACCCCTGATCGGGGCCCCTCTGTTAGTGGCAAGAAAATACCAGACCGGCGGTTCCGGTCCAAGGAAAACAAGGGATATTCTGCGGCTTTCCTGTCACAGAGGCAGCTTACAATGCCGAAATGCCGCACCCCGGCCCCAGGACCGGCCCGGGGCCAAAATCCACGCCTTTTCATGCGCTTGGCAGAATTCGGGGCAAAAAAGGGAACTTTTTCCGCCTTTCCCGCCTTTTTCATGATCAGGGCGGCGTAACCTACCCACCAGCCTGTCGAACGGAACCCAGATGAAAGCCGCCGTTCTGCCCTCCCCCGCCCTGGCCCAGACCTATGCGTCCGTCCGCGCCCATAGATTGGCCCTGGCGGCGCCGCTGTCGGCGGAAGATT
>CANGRN010000171.1 GCA_947455695.1 Alphaproteobacteria bacterium | reverse complement strand
GTCGATCTCCATCTCGCGCAACCGGCGGGCGATCTCGTCGCTGTTCAGGGCGGCGAAATCGTGGAAACGGTCAAAGCCTTTTACCAGGCGGGCGCGGATGGCGCTGTCATCGCTGAGGCCGGTGGAGATACCGATCACCTGGAAGCGCGCGCGGTCGTGGTGTTCGACCACCGGCGCCAGCTGGAAGGCCACCGCATGTTCGCGCATGTCGGCCGAGATGTAAGCCACCCGGATGCGGTCATGGCGATAGGCCTGGCCGCTCCACAGCGGCGGCGGGATGTGGGGTGCCAGTTCGCGGACGGCGGCGGCCGCGCGCGACAGTTGCACCTGCTTGTCGCTGGTAACGCCCAGCAAGGTGAGCGGCGGCGCAAGCAGGGTCGACCCGTCCTGCGTCATCTGGGCCACCCGGTCCCAATCGCACAGGTTCAGCGCCGCCATGACACGGTTGGACAGTGCCGGGCCAAAAGCGGGATCCAGCGCCACGGCGCGGTCATAGCTATCCAGTGCTTCGCGGTGACGCTGCAATTCGCCCAGCACCACGCCGCGGTTGAAATGCAGCAGCGCGATGTTCGGCTGTAGCGCCAGCGCGCCGTCCAGCGCCGCGATGGCCTCGGCGGGCCGCTGCATCCGGGACAGCAGGACGCCGCGATTGTACAGCGCCTCGAAATTGTTCGGCTGTCCCGCCAGCACCCGGTCGAAGGCCGCCAGCGCCTCGTGCAGGCGCTGGGCGGCCATCAGGGCATGGGCGTAATGGCCCAGCGCCGTGGCATCGCCCGGATTTTTCTTCAGGGCCTTGTTCAGCAGGGTGATGGCGTCGTCATAGCGGCCCTGCTGCGCCTTGAGATAGCCCAGCATGTGCAGCGCCGGAAAATTGCCGGCATCGGCGCGCAGCACCTGGCGATAGGCCGCCTCGGCCTGGTCCAGCCGGCCGGCGCGATGCAGCCCCAGCCCCTGTTCGAATATCTGACGCAACGCCATGCGCGGCTCTAGAGGTCCTTCAGCAACCAGCGGATGGAGCGCTTCTGCAGTTCGACATATTGCGGATTCCACATGGCATGGATGGTGTGGCCCACGGCGGTGAACACCACCCGGCCCTTGCCATAGTCATAGGCCCAGCCGGCCGGCGATTTGGTGCCGCGCCCTTCATAGGTCAGCCCATCGAGATTTTCCGATTCCAGGATCACATACTTGGGATCCTTGTCGTAATCCACATAATGCTGCTCGTCATTGACGATGAAGGGTTTCATGCCCGCCGTGATGGGATGGGCGTTGGCGGTGGCATGCACCTGGAACGGGCGCAGCGGGGGATGGCCGAAATAGGCGCCGCCCATCACGTCGCGGTAATTCTTGCTCGACAGCGAGATGTGGCTGGAATTGTGCAGCGGATAAAAGCCGCCGCCGGCATTCACGAAATTCCGGATCGCGGTGCCCTGTTCCTCGGTCATCCAGCTCACCGCCTTGGCGGCCGGAAACTTGTCGGCGTCTTCCAGCATCATCTCATAGGCGGTGTAGGCATCGGGGCCCGAATAGCCGCCGGGCCAGACCATGCCGTCGCGCAGGATCAGCAGCAGCTGGTAGGGCTTGATCGAAGCGGCCGACAGGCCAGCGTAATCCATGGTGTAGTCGATGGCGATGTCCATCTCATGGAACACCTTGTCCAGGCTGACGCGGATATAGTCGGGATTGTGATAGCGGTCGCCGATCAGGGCGAGTGCGCGGGGGCGCGCCTTGGTGGCGGCCCGGGATCCGGCCCCGGCGGGAATCGCGGCGGCGGCGGCGCCCGCCACCAGCATGCGGCGGCTGATTTTCGGCTGGAACAGTTTCATGCCATGCTCCCCTTGATTGTTCTTGTTTTTGCGAAGTTTTCGGAACGCGAAAGCTATAGACGGCCCGCTCCCGCCCCGCCAATATAGTCATACAAATAATACAGGCCGGGCAACGGGCCGGACCGGCTGGAAGGATAGTTCAGGATGGCGAAAACCGAAAATCGCGGGCGCTGGCTTGCGGCCCTTGTGGCCGTTGCCGCGCTCGCGCTGGCCGGTTGCGACGCCAAGCCTGCCAAGATCCAGGCCGGCGGCGCGGTGGATGGCTGGCCGGTCTGGGGCCACAGCCATCTGGGCCAGCGCTACAGCGCCAATACCCAGATCACGCCCGCGAATGTGAAAGACCTGAAGGTCGCCTGGACCTATCGCACCGGCGACCTGTCGGGGCCGGGCGAAAAGGCCACCCTGGCGTTCGAAGCCACGCCCATCCTGGCCAACAACACGCTTTATCTGTGCTCGCCGCGCAACCGGATTGCCGCGCTCGATCCCGTCACGGGCAAGGAAAAATGGATGCGGGACCTCAAGCCCGACATCAATGGCGGCACCGTCATTGTCTGCCGTGGCGTGTCCTACTGGAAAGACGCCCGCGCCAGCGGCTTCTGCTCGCAGCGCATCTTCGCCGCCACCATCGACGGCAAGATGTGGGCGCTGGATGCCGATACCGGCAAACCCTGCACCGGCTTCGGCACGGGCGGGCGTGTCGACCTGCACGACAATCTGGGCTTCGTTGAAAAGCCGGCGCTGTATGGCGTGTCCTCGGCGCCCACCATTGTGGGCGACATGGTGGTCACCGGTTCCAAGATCATCGATTTCCACAACACCGATATGCCCGGCGGCGTGGTGCGCGCGCTGGATGCGCGGACCGGCAAGGTGGTGTGGGCCTTCACCGCCGCCCCGCCCAGCCTGCCGCCCGGCGATGGCAAGACCTATCCGCGCAGCGCCCCCAATGTGTGGGCGCCCATGTCGGTGGACTTGGAGCGCAAGCTGATCTTCCTGCCCACCGGCACGCCGCAGGTGGACGCGGTGCTGGGCAAGGGCGACTGGGACTATTACGGCTCGTCCGTCGTCGCGCTGAACACCGATAACGGCCAGCCCGTCTGGCACTACCAGTTCGTGCACAAGGACATCTGGGATTACGACACCCCGGCCCAGCCGATGCTGTTCGATTACAAGGCGCCGGACGGAAGCACCGTGCCCGCGCTCGCCCAGGCCACCAAGATGGGCTACATCTTTGTCCTCAACCGCCTGACCGGCGCGCCGATCTTCCCGGTCAGGGAAACGCCGGTTTCCACCGGCGGTTTGCAAAAGGGCCTGTCGCCCACCCAGCCGATCCCCGAGCTGCCCGAGCACGAAGTGCAGATCACCAAAATGCAGGAGTCCGACATGTTCGGCTTCGCGCTGATCGACAAGTGGGATTGCCAGCGCCGTTTCCGCAAGCTGAAGAATGACGGCATCTTCACGCCCTTCTATGCGGAGTCCTCGGTCGATTATCCGGTCAGCGTGGGCGGCATGGACTGGGGCGGGCTGGCCTTCGATCCGGGCCGCAACCTGCTGATCGTCAATTCCAACAATGTCATCGGCGCCCATCACCTGGCGCCGCATGCAGGTTCTGACGGCTATTCGCCGCTGATCGGCACGCCCTATCGCCAGGTCTATGACAACATGATGTCGATGTTCGGCGCGCCCTGTAACGCGCCGCCCTGGGGCCGGCTCACCGGCATCAACATGACGACCGGCAAGAAAGTGTGGGAAGTGCCGCTGGGCACCAGCCGCGACGAGGCGCCCTGGCCGCTATGGTTTCATCTGGGCGTGCCCAACCAGGGCGGCGCCATCACCACCGCTTCGGGCCTGACGTTTATCGCCGCCACCACCGACCGCTATTTCCGCGCCTTCGAAACCGAGACCGGCAAGGAGTTGTGGCGCGTGTCGCTGCCGGCGGCGGGGCAGTCCATGCCGATGACCTACCGGCTGGACGCGAACGGAAAGCAATATGTCGTGCTGTCGGCCGGCGGCCACAGCGCGCTTCAGAACAAGCAGGGCGATTATGTCATCGCCTATGCACTGCCATAGGGGGCGACGTGGAAATTTTGGAACAACAAGCCGGCACGGTTCGGGTCAAGGAAGTCTCCACCAACCTGCGTAGCCAGGTGGTGAAAGCGCTCAGCGAGCGCATCCTGACCGGCAAGTACCGCCCCGGCGACCGGCTGAACGAAAGCCGGATCGCGCGCGAACTGAACATCAGCCGCATCCCGGTGCGCGAGGCGCTGTCCCAGCTGCAGGAACAGGGGCTGGTGCAGAACCGCGAACGCCGCGGCATGTTCGTCACCCAGATGGGGCCGCAGGAGGTGGAGCACATGTTCTGCCTGCGCCTGTTGCTGGAAGGCGAGGTGGTGCGCCTGGCCCGCACCCATATGGCCGCTGAGGTCCTGCAGGAGCTGGAAGGCATCATGGCCAGGATGGAAGCCTGGGACGGCGACCTGCTGGAATCGGCCGCGCTCGATCTTCAGTTTCACCGCACCCTGTCAAAGGCGTCGGGCAACCCATACCTGGAGCGGGCGCTGAACACGCTGCTGGTGACCCTGTTCGCGCACAAGACCCTGGAACACGTCTCCCATGACGTGCGCCGCTGGCGCCTCAGCCATCACCGCGCCCTGCTGGACGCTGTCACGGGCAAGTCGAGCGCAGATCCCCAGGCCGTGCTGCGGACCCATGTCCGCCTGAGCCTCACCGAGCCGGAGCGCCATTCGGAACTGCCCAAGAAACCATCTTAAAAGCGTGCAATCTCGCAACTGCGAAGAGGTGCTGCGCGCACCTGCCGCTTGGCATCAATGCAGCTGAACACCTAATATACTGCGTCTGCAGGGCGGGGCGGTTACAAGACCTCCAGCTGGGACGGATCACCAACAGGAAGGTTCACAT
>CANGRN010000170.1 GCA_947455695.1 Alphaproteobacteria bacterium | reverse complement strand
CGCGCGGGTTCAGGCCGGGCTTGGCCGTTCGTTCAATGGGTGCGCGCTGGTCCATACGTTCCCTGTTTCCCGCCCCCGGGGCCAGCGGCCATTGTGCGCCCGGTGCTTTAACAGGCCTTAAACAGGCATGGTGGACATACGTTAACGGTGCTTGCGGAAGCCCGCCGCCCGCGCCATGTTCCGGCCCATGGGAAGCGCCGTACAAGCGGAAAAAGACAGGCAGACGCCCGGTTCCGGGCCCGATTTCCGTCATGTGACGGAATGGATTTTTGACCTGGACAACACCCTGTACCGTGCCGACAACGGCATATTCGCCCAGATCGAGGCGCGCATGACCGACTATGTCATGGCCTTCCTGAAACTCCCGCGCGAGGACGCCTATGCGCGGCAGAAGGATTTGTATCGCCGCCACGGCACCACCCTGAACGGCTTGATGCGCGAACATGGCGCGACGCCGGACGAGTATCTGCACTATGTCCACGACATCGACCTGTCGGACCTCGCGCCCGATGCACCCCTGACGGCGGCGCTGGAAAAATTGCCGGGCCGGCGCTTTGTCTTCACCAATGGCTGCCGCGATCACGCCGCACGCATCCTGGACCGGCTGGGCATGACGCATCTGTTCGCCGATGTCTGGGACATCCGCACCATGGGCTTTGCGCCCAAGCCCGAAGCCCCTGCTTATGAAAGCGTGGTGGCGGCCGGTGGCGTGGCATGCCAGAACGCCGCCATGTTCGACGATATCGCCCGCAACCTGGTCCCGGCGCGCAAGCTGGGCATGACCACGGTATGGCTAAAGAGTGATTCACCCTGGGGCAAACATGGCCCCTTGATGGACGTCGCCACCGGCGACATAGATCACGAGACCGACAATCTGACCCAGTTTCTGCAAAGCATCAGGATTTGACCATGAGTGACTTGAGCGCCGCCATTACCGCCGCCTGGGACAAGCGCGACAGCCTGGGCGTGACCAGCAAGGGCGTCGAACGCGATGCCGTGGAAGCGGCGCTGGACGGACTGGACAGCGGCGAACTGCGCGTTGCCGAAAAGATCGGCGGCGAATGGAAAGTGCATGAATGGCTGAAGAAGGCCGTGCTGCTGTCCTTCCGCCTGAACGACATGAAGCTGATCTCCGGCGCGCCCGGTGAGGCGGTGTGGTGGGACAAGGTGGATTCCAAGTTCCTGGGCTGGGATGAGGCGCGCTTTCGCGCCGCCGGTTTCCGCGCCGTGCCCGGCGCCATCGTGCGCCGCAGCGCCTTCATCGCCAAGGGCGCGGTGCTGCTGCCCAGCTTCGTGAATGTCGGCGCCCGCGTCGGCGAAGGCACCATGATCGATACCTGGGCCACGGTCGGCTCCTGCGCCCAGGTCGGTGCAAACTGCCATATCTCGGGCGGCGCCGGTCTTGGCGGCGTGCTGGAGCCGTTGCAGGCGGCGCCCACCATCATCGAGGACAATTGCTTCATCGGCGCCCGCGCCGAAGTGGCCGAAGGCGTAATCGTGGGCGAAGGCAGCGTGCTGTCCATGGGCGTGTACCTGTCCGGCTCCACCAAGATCGTGGACCGTGCCACCGGCGAAATTCACCTGGGCAAGGTTCCGCCCTATTCGGTGGTGGTGTCCGGCTCCATGCCGTCGGCCACCGGCCCGAACCTTTACTGCGCCGTGATCGTCAAGCGGGTGGACGAAAAGACCCGCGCCAAGACCTCGATCAACGAATTGCTGCGTGATTGATGAACACTGTTGTTGACGCGCTGGCGCTGGCCCAGGCCCTGATCCGCCGCCCTTCGGTGACACCCAAGGATGCCGGCGCACTCGATGTGCTGGAAGCGGTGCTGAAGGATATCGGCTTCACCACGCATCGGTTGCCGTTCGGCGACATCGACAATCTCTATGCCCGGCTGGGCGATTCCAGCCCGCATTTCTGCTTTGCCGGCCATACCGACGTGGTGCCGGTGGGCGAAGGCTGGAAGGCCGATCCCTTTGCCGCCGAGGTCAAGGACGGCATGCTCTATGGCCGGGGCGCCGCCGACATGAAGTCGGCCATCGCGGCCTTTGTCTCGGCGGCTGCGCGCATCGGCACGCCAAAAGGCTCGATCAGCCTGCTTATCACCGGCGACGAGGAAGGCGTGGCGGTCAACGGCACCGTCAAGCTGCTGGAATGGCTGAAGGCGCGCGGCGAGAAGATCGACCATTGCGTGGTGGGCGAACCGACCAGCGTGGGCCAGGCCGGCGACACGTTGAAAATCGGCCGCCGCGGCTCGATCAATTTCAAGGTCACCGTCACCGGCGTGCAGGGCCATGTCGGCTATCCGCAAAAGGCCAGGAACCCCATTCCGGTGCTGGCCGAACTGGTGACCCAGCTCGCCGCGCACAAGCTGGACAAGGGCAACGACCATTTCGATCCTTCGACCCTGGCCTTCACCTCCATGGATGTCGGCAACGACACCACCAATGTGATCCCGGGCGAGGCGCGCGCGGCCTTCAACATCCGCTTCAACGACAAGCATACGCCCGACAGCCTGATCAACTGGGTGCAGGACCGCAGCCAGCGCATCGCCCAGGAATCGGGTTGCGCCATCACGGTGACCTCGCAAACCAGCGGCGTGTCCTTTCTGACCGCACCGGGCAAGTTCACCCAGCTGGTCAGCGACACGGTGTCGAGCGTCACCGGCCAGTCGCCGTTTTTCTCCACCAGCGGCGGCACGTCCGACGCGCGCTTCATCAAGGATATCTGCCCGGTGGTGGAACTGGGCCTGGCGGGCGGCACCATGCACAAGGCTGATGAATGCGTGCCGGTGGCCGAGATCGCCGCCCTGACCAATATCTATGAAGCATTGCTAAAAGCGTACTTCGCAAAACCCCCGGTTTAAACGCGCGCAGGATTTTGTGGCGTGAGCAGGAGCGCCGAGCGACGTGTACGAGACGTACACGAGCGATGGCGCGACGAACTCACGACGCAAAAGCCCAGCGCCTTCAGCCGCGGCGGGCCTTGTCGATGGCCGCGACGTTGATCTTCTGCATGGTCATCATGGCCTGGAAGGCGCGCTTGGCTTCATCGCCGCCGGCTGCCATGGCCTCGGTCAAGGTCCGCGGCGTGATCTGCCAGGAGATGCCCCACTTGTCCTTGCACCAGCCGCAATCGCTTTCCTTGCCGCCATTGCCGACAATGGCATTCCAGTAGCGGTCGGTTTCTTCCTGATTGTCCGTGGCGATCTGGAAGGAGAAGGCCTCGCTGTGCTTGAACATGGGGCCGCCATTGAGGCCCATGCAGGGAATGCCGCAAACGGTGAAGTCGACCACCAGCGCATCGCCCGCCTTGCCGGAGGGAAAGTCACTGGGCGCGCGGTGAACCGCCCCCACGCTGCTGTTCGGGAATGTCTTGGCATAGAAATTGGCCGCCGCTTCGGCGTCCTTGTCGTACCAGATGCAGATGGTGTTTTTGGCAATCGCCATGGCGTGTCCTTTCGCTTTTATCCGGGACTTGGCGTCATGCTCAGGGCCAAATCCGTCTAAAAGACGGCGGGCGATCCGGCAATCCGACACCGGCACCATCTTTTTCGCGGGGCGGCTGACAGAAGGTCAATCGCCCGGATAGCCCACCCGCACCAGATACAGCCCGTCCGGCGGGGAAACAGGTCCACAGGCGCTGCGGTCTCGCGCCTCCAGCGCGGCTTTCAGGTCTTTGGGCTGCCACTTGCCCTCGCCCACCAGTTTCAGGGAACCGGCGAAAGAGCGGATCTGGTGATGCAGAAAGGAGCGTGCCGAGGCCTCGATATGGATTTCATCGGCGCGGCGGCTGACGTCCAGTCGGTCGAGTGTCTTGACCGGCGATTGCGCCTGGCATTCGGCAGCGCGAAAGGTGGTGAAGTCATGCTGCCCGACAAGATATTGCGCCGCCGCCTGCATGGCATGGGAATCCAGCCGGTGCGATACATGCCACACCCGCCCCTCTTCCAGCGCCGGCGGGCTGCGGCGGTTGAGAATCCGGAACAGGTAGTGCCGCGAGGTGGCCGAGAAGCGGGCGTGGAATTCATTGTCCACGGCTTGTGCATCCAGCACGACGATGGGCGCGGGCCGCAGATAATAATTCAGCGCGTCGCGCACCTTGCCGGCGTCGAAACTCTTTTCCAGGTCGAAATGCGCCACCTGCCCCAGGGCATGCACCCCGGCATCGGTGCGCCCCGCGCCCGTCACCGTGACGCGTTCGGCGGACAATTTCTCGATGGCGTCTTCCAGCGCGCCTTGTATTGAAGCGCCTTCGGCCTGGCGCTGCCAGCCGACAAAGGGCCCGCCGTCATATTCGATGGTGAGCCGGTAGCGCGGCATCAGACGAGCTGGGTGCCGGCCGGCACGGCAAAGCCCTTGAGCAGCGCATCGGCGTCCATCGCCTTGCCGCCGGCGCGCTGCACCTTGCGCAGCCGCACCGCGCCATCGCCGCAGGCCACGGTCAGCGCGTCATCCAAGGTGATGCCGGCACGGCCATGGCCGCTGGCGGGTTCGGCATAAAGAACTTTCAACCGTTCGCCATTCACTTCGGTCCAAGCGCCGGGGAAGGGCGACAGGCCGCGGATATGGCAATCCACCTCGTGCGCGCTTCTGGTCCAGTCGATGCGCGCTTCTTCCTTCAAAATCTTCCTGGCATAGGTGACGCCGTCTTCGCTTTGCGCTTGCGGCGTCACGCCGCCGCGTTCCAGCGCGCCCAGCGCCCGCACCATCAGGTCGGCGCCCAGCCGCGACAATTCGCTGG
>CANGRN010000169.1 GCA_947455695.1 Alphaproteobacteria bacterium | reverse complement strand
GATGCCAATGGCGTGGAATACGAACAGCCGGGCGATATCGTGGCGATCTGCGCCTATGGCCTGATGAATGTGCGCATGATGCTGCTGTCGAAGATCGGCCAGCAATATGATCCTGCCACGGGCGCCGGCACGGTGGGGCGCAACTATTGCTATCAGACCAGCAGCGCCGCCCGCATGTTCTTTGAAGGCAAGCATTTCAATCCCTTCATCGGCGCCGGAACGCTGGGCCAGAGCATGGACGACTTCAACGGCGATGCCTTCGATCATTCCAAGCTGGATTTCGTGGGCGGGGCAGGCATCAACTGCGTGGTCTCCAATGGCCGGCCCATCGGCAGCCGTCCCACCCTGCCGGGCAGCCCGCGCTGGGGCGCCAAGTGGAAACAGGCGACGGTGGATGGCTATCAGAACGCGATGGGTTTTTCGGCCCAGGGCTCGTCCTATCCGGTGCGGGAGAATTACCTCGACCTGGATCCCACCTATACCGACCGTCATGGGCGGCCGCTGCTGCGGGTGACCTTCGATTTCCCGGACAACGACATCGCCATGTCGCATTACCTGTCGGACCAGATGGAGAAGATGACCAAGCCCTTCAACGCCAAGTTCGCGGCTGTGTCGCGGATCAAGAAGGGCTGGGACGCGGTGCCGTACCAGAGCACCCACAATACCGGCGGCGCGGTGATGGGAAGCGATCCCAGGACCAGCGCGGTGAACAAATATCTGCAGAGCTGGGACGTGCCCAACGTGTTCGTGGTCGGCGCGTCCGCCTTTGCCCACAATGCCGGCCTCAATCCCACCGGCACGGTGGGGGCGCTGGCCTATTGGGCCGCGGAAGCCATCACGACCCAATATATCAAAAACCCTGGCGCGCTGGTGCACGCATGACCATTATGATTTCTCGCTCCGGCTCGCGCCTGCGCTCGCGGATACCGTTCGCATTGACGATTGCGGCATTCACCGCGCTTTCTGTTCCGGCGTTGGCCGCACCCACCGACGCGGGCAAATACCAGGTCGTTCTGGGCGACTGCGAAGGCTGTCACGGCAAGAACCTGGCGGGCGGCGTGGTGCTCACCACACCCTTCGGCAAGATGGTGACGCCCAACATCACCCCCGACAAGGACACCGGCATCGGAAATTATTCGGCCGAGGATTTCCGCCAGGCGATGAAGGCCGGCGTCGCGCCGGGTGGCAAGCTGCTTTATCCCGCCATGCCCTATCCGTCCTATGCGCGGATGAGCGATGGGGACATCGCCGCGCTGTGGGGTTATCTCAAGACCGTCAGGCCGGTGAAGAACCAGGTCAACGTCAATCAGCTGAGATTTCCCTTCAACCTGCGCTTTGCGATGCGCGGCTGGAACATGCTGTTCTTCGCGCCGGCGCCCTATGCCAACAATCCGGCCAAGAGCGCGGCGTGGAACCGCGGCGCCTATCTGGTCAGCGGGGCGGGCCATTGCGGCGCCTGCCACACACCCAAGAACGCGTTCGGCGCCGACAAGGCCACGGCATTGACCGGGGCCGCGCTGCAAGGCTGGTTCGCGCCGGACCTGACCAGCGACACGAGTGCCGGGCTGGGCTCGTGGAGCCAGGCCGATATCGTGGAATATCTGCAGACCGGGCGGAACAATCGCTCCATGGCGTCCGGCCCGATGGCCGAAGCGGTGGAGAACTCCACCTCGAAAATGACGGACGCGGATCTCAGGGCCATCGCCGTCTATCTGAAGGACCTGCCGCCCTCACGCGGCAATGGCGGAGGCGCCACGGGTATCGAGGCGCAGATGAAATTGGGCGCGGCTCTCTATGACATCAGCTGTGCCGCCTGCCATGACCGCAACGGCAAAGGCAGCCTGATCTTCCCGCCGCTGGCCGGCAATCCGACCGTGCGCCAGGCTAGGGCCGACAGCATCGTGCGCATGGTGCTGGCGGGCGGGAAGGGTGCGGCGACCGCGAAAGCGCCGACCGGCCCCGGCATGCCCAGCTTCGCCTGGCGGCTGAACGACAGTCAGGTGGCGGATATCCTCACCTATGTCCGCAACAATTGGGGCAACCGGGCGCCGGCCGTCTCGCCGGAGACGGTGGGCCGCATCCGGTCTTCACTTCACGGCAGCTAGCATCGCCGCATAGGCCGCTTCCATGTCACGCGCCAGGCGCTGCGTGTCGAACAGGGGTGATCCCAACGTCAGCTTTTCGCGGGCGGCCTGGAGCCGCGCCGGATCGCGCGCCAATTCCAGCGCCAGCCTTTCATAGTCGGCGGAACTTTCCGCGATGAGGTCCGGTAGGCCTGCTGCCGTCAGAAAACTGGCTCCGATCCGCGACGCAAAGGCCGTGCCGCGCTCGGTCAGCACCGGCAACCCGGCATACAGCGCGTCACAGGCTGTCGCATGGGCGCCATAGGGCGCAGTGTCTAGGAACAGGTCGGCTAGGCGGTGGCGCGCCAGATGTACGTCCAGCGCCAACGGTTTGGCAAAGACCAGCCGCGCCGGATCGACACCGCTATCCTTCGCCGCCTGCTGCAGATTGGCCCTGGCCTTGTCGCCGGCCTGCTTCAGCCACAGCACGCTGCCGGGCAGGGCTGCCAGCAACCGCATCCACAGGGCAAAGACAGGGGCGGTGATCTTGAAGTTGTTGTTGAAGCAGCAGAAGACGAAACCGTCTGACGGCAGGCCGGCTTCGGTGCGGCTGGGCGCGACACCGATCTTGCGGCTGGAGTCATTGGCAAAAAAGCACACCGGCAAGTGGACGATCTTTTCAGAGAACGCCGCGGCATTGGGCGCGACCACGGCATCCGCCAGCACGTAATCGACGAAGGGTGCACCGGTGGTGCCGGCATAGCCCAGCCAGGTCGCCTGCACCGGCGCGGGGCGATGGCTCAATATGTCGAAATTGTCGTCCCGCGTGTGACCGTTCAGGTCCACCAATATGTCCACTTCCATCTGCCGCAACTGCCGCGCCACCGCTTCGGCCGGCAGGTCTGCGGCGTCGATGAAGGTGTCGAAGGCGGCAATCAGGCGGCGGCGCTGATGGCTGCCATCCTCGGCATTGGTGCCGATCCCGATCACGTCGAAACCAGAATGATCATGGCTTTCGATCAGCTGCACGATCTGGGTCGCCACTGGGTGATGGGCGAAATCGGAAGAGACATAGGCCAGGCGGATTTTGCCGTGGCTGTAGGGCCCGCCGGCCAGTGCCGGCGGAAGATTCGGAAAGCGCGCGGCCATGACATTTTCGGCGCATCGGCGTTGCAGCATCTCGTCCTGGCTGTAGCCCAGCAAGGTCCAGGGCGAGATTGGCTCGCCTGCCATGATCCGCCCGGCCATCTGGGCGCCGATCTGGGCGCTGCGGATCCAGTCACACAAATTGAGCGCCGCGATGGCCGCGCCGGCAAAGGCCTCCGGTTTGCTGGTCAGGGCGAGGTCGAAGGACGCCAGCGCCTCCTCGTGGCGCTTGAGCTGCTGCAATGCGTTGCCGCGGTTGTTCAGTGCCTCGGCATAGCCGGGACTGAGTGCCAGCGCCTGGTCATAGGCGGCGACGGCCTCTTCATAGCGAAGCAGGCCCTGCAGCGCATTGCCGCGATTGTTCAGGATCTGGACATCGCCGGGGCGCAGGGCCTGCGCGCGGTCGAAACACCCCAATGCGTCGGCGAAACGCTTCAGGTCCAACAGCGCGCTGCCGCGATTGTTGAAGGCGGTGGCGAAGCGGGGCGCCAGCCGCAGCGCCTGGTCATAGGATGCAAGCGCCTCGGCGGGGCGGCGCAGGTCCTGCAGCACGCTGCCGCGATTGTTCAGCGCCTCGACATTGTCAGGCGCGACGGCCAATGCCCGATCATAGGCGGCCAGCGCCTCGTCGTGTCGTCCCATCGCCTGCAATACCGTGCCGCGATTGTTTTCCGCCTGGGGCCAGCCCGGCTTGAGGGCCAATGCGCGGTCGAAGCCTGCCAGCGCTTCCTCCAGCCGGTTCAGGCTTTTGAGCACATTGGCGTGGTTGAGCAGCGCCTCGGGATCGCCGGGGTTCAGCGCCAGCGCCGCGCCGATATCGGCCAGCGCCTCGTCCATGCGGCCCGATTGGGCCCGCAGCACGCCCAGCAGGTGGCGGGCGGTGAAGTCGGCGGGATGCGCGGCCAGCACCTGCAGATACAGGCTTTCGGCCTCCGCCAATCGTCCGCTGCGGTGCAGCGCGACCGCCTGTTCATTGAGAGTCTGGCTGTTCATTGGCACCGATGGTATCCCTTCGGAGACCTGCAAAAGCAATGGGGACTGCCATGGAAGAGACCAGCCGCCGCCATCTGTTGGGCCTGATGGGCGCCGCCGCCGCGCTGGGGAGCGGTACGCTGCCCGCCGCAGCCGCCGCCACGCCGGTTATCGAGTGGAATGCGCACATGTTCAGCTCGGACACCACGCGCTTTCCCTTCAGCCCGCGGGGCACCTACAAGCCGGACACGTCACGGCTGTCGGCGGATCCGCTCACGGTCTATCAAGCCCACCTGAAAGAGGCCGGCATCGATCGGGCCTTATTCGTGCATCCCGAGCCTTACGGTGACGACCATACCCTGGTGCTCGATTGCCTGGCGCGCACCAGCCCGGCCCAGTTCAAGGCCACCAGCATGTATTTTCCCAAGGACAGTGATGCGCCGGCCAAGCTGGAAGCGCTGGTAAAGAAGCAGCCGCGCATCTGCTCCACCCGCTTTCACCTGCATCGTGGCAACACCGCCTATTTCGCCAGCTTTGCCGAGCCGGGGGTGCGGGCGCTGTGGAAGAAGGCGGTGGACCTGAATCTGGTGGTGGAACT
>CANGRN010000168.1 GCA_947455695.1 Alphaproteobacteria bacterium | reverse complement strand
GGCACCTTTAGCGAATATGCCGGCGGCTATGCCGACATGCTGACGCAGCGCGGGGAGAAGGTTCCCGAACGCGGCGAGGCCAAGAAAGCGCCAAAAGTGGCGGCGCCCAAAGCCGCGCGGGTAAATGCCCCCAAGATGAATTTCGCCGATGCGCACGCGCTCAAGACCTTGCCGGGCAAGATCGCGGCGGTGGAAATCGCGATGGCGGAACTGGAAAAAAGCCTTGCCGACAGCACGCTTTATGCCCGCGACCCCGCAAAATTCGCCAGGCTGTCGGACGAATTGGCGGGCCTGCGCGCCGCCAAGGATGCCGACGAAGAGCGCTGGCTGGCGCTGGAAATGGAACGCGAAGCGCTGGAACAGGAGTGAACCTGCCGCGTTAAGACCCGTGAAGTCGTAAGGTTTCCACGGGGTAAAGTTCCATGAAACGCGCAGCTGTTGCCGGATTTGCCGCAGGCGCCGCCATGATGATCGGCGGGGCGCTGGGCGCTGTTTCCCACTCCGATGTGAAGGCCGCCCCGGACATCAATTCCGAGATCATGAACCCGATGATCGGTGGCCAGGCCATGCTGCCGGACCGGGACATCATGGAGAACATGGCTGCTTCGCCCATGCATACCGCCCTGGCGGCTGCGCTGAAGGATTCGGGCGTGGCCGCGGCGTTGAAGACCAATGGCCAGTTCACGGTGTTTGCGCCGACCAATGCCGCGATGGCCGGCGGTACCCAGAACAAGGCCACTTTGGCGCGGCGCATGAGCTATCTGATCGTGCCGGGCAAGTATGATTCGCAGGCGCTGCTGCGGCTGATCAGTGAATCGGGCGGCGATGCCCGCCTGCGCACCGCCGAAGGCGGCACCCTGGTGGCGCGGATGAACGGGCCGACCAACATCGTGGTGATGGACGAAAAGGGCAACACCGCCGACATCGCCATCTACGACGTGCGCGACAAGAACGGGATCATCCATGTCGTCGACCGCGCGCTGGAGCCCAGCGGCGTCGCCCGCCAGGTCGCTTCCAACTAGCTAGTTGCCGGCGTATTTGGCCAGGTAATCGGCCACGGCTTGCGGCGTCATGGCGCGCGCATCCGACAAGACGAACACATCATTCTGGTTCAGCTGTTTGCCGTCCGGCGTGGCGATGATGATGGTGGGCACGCCGGTCAGCCGTTTGGTCAGGCCGAAGCGCGCCGGAATCTGCAGGTTGCGGTCGAAGCGGCCCACATCCACCGCCACCCATTCGTAATGCGCCGCCACGAATTTCTTGACCGACGGTTGCTCGACAAAATTGGCCAGCACCACGCAATCCACGCACCAGTTGCCACCCAGGTCGATCAGCACCCGCTTGTGAGATTTCTTGGCACGTTCAAACGCAGCCGCGACTGCCGCATCGGCTTTGGCATGCTCGTCATAGGGCTGCATCAGCACCACGGGCAATTGCTCCATGGTGGCGATGGGCGATTTCAGCGTGGCCGCAAAGGCTGGCGTGGCAAGCAGCAGTGCGGCGGCAATCAGCTTTTTCATGCGGCCGGCGCCAGCAACCCGCGCCCCTCCAGCAAAGCGTCCACATGGGGATCGCGGCCGCGGAAGTCGCGATAGGCCTGGGCGAAATCGCGGGTGCCGCCGGCCGAAAAGATGAACTTGTACAGGCGCTGGGCGGTTGCCGGATCGAAGGGGTCCTTCTTTTCCTGGAAGGCCTTGAAGCCATCGGCATCCAGCACTTCTGACCACAGATAGGCGTAATAGCCGGCCGAATAGCCGTCGCCGCCGAACACATGGGTGAAATGCGGCGCGGCATGGCGTGGGCCGATCTCGTCCGGCATGCCGATGCGGGCCAAGGTGTCCGCCTGTGCCTGCATCGGATCGCTGCCGGGCGGCAAGGTGTGAAAGTCCATGTCGATCAGCGCGGACGCCAGGAATTCCGCGGTGGCAAAGCCCTGGCCGTAGTTGCGCGCCGCCAGCAGCTTGTCCAGCAGCGGTTTGGGGATGGGCTCGCCGGTCTGGTGATGGCGGGCAAAGCGGGTCAGAACTTCGGGTTCTTCCAGCCAGTGCTCGAACAGTTGCGACGGCAGTTCCACGAAGTCACGCGCCACATTGGTGCCCGACAGGCGCGGGAAGCGCACCTGGCTGAGAAGGCCGTGCAACGCATGGCCCATTTCATGGAACAGGGTCACCGCTTCGTCGAAGGACAACAGGCAGGGATCGCTTTTGCTGAAATTGGAATTGTTGGTGACGATGGGAATGACATTGTCGTTTTCTTTTGGGCCGTTCAGTTTCTGCTGGTCGCGGAAGCTGGACATCCAGGCGCCGCCCTGCTTGCCCGGCCGGGCAAAGTAATCGCCATAGAACAGCCCGATCACCGCGCCATCCTTGATCACCTCCCACACCCGCACGTCGGGATGATAGACCGGCATGTCGCTGCGTTCCTGGAACGACAGGCCGAACAGCTTTTCGGCGGTGAAGAAGGCCGCCGCGATCAGGTTGGACAGCTGGAAATAGGGCTTCAGCTGGGCTTCGTCGAAATCGTATTTTTCCTGGCGCAGCTTTTCGGCGTAATAGCGCCAGTCCCAGGGCGCCAGCGGGAAGTTGTTGCCTTCACGCGTGATCAGCGCCTGCAAGTCGTCGCGCTCTTCCAGGGCGCGCAGCCGGGCGGGCGCCCAGACTTCCTCCAGCAGCGCGCGGGCCTTGGCCGGCGTGCCCGCCATGGAATCGGCCAGCTTGAAGGCGGCGAAGTTTTCGTAACCCAGCAGGGTGGCGCGTTCGGCGCGCAGGGCCAGCATCTCTTCGATGACGGCGATATTGTTGCGTTCATTGTCATTGCCGCCGCGCGCGGTCCAGGCCCGGTACAATTGCTCGCGCAGGCCCCGGTCGTCGGCATATTGCAAAAAGGGTTCGACGCTGGAGCGCGACAGGGTGACGGCGAAGGGCGCGTCCAGCTTCAGTGCCTGGGCCTTTGCCGCCGCCGCATCGCGCGCTGACGCCGGAACACCGGCCATCTGCGCTTCGGTCAGGGGCAGGGTCCAGTCTTCCTCGTCCCCCAGCACGTTCTGGCTGAACTGGGTGCCCAGTACCGCCAGGCGCTGGGCGATAGCGGCCAAGCGGTCGCGATTGCCGCCCTTGAGCTGTGCGCCGGCACGCACGAAATCCAGGTGATAGCGTTCCAGCACGCGCAGCGATTCCGCATCCAGGCCTAACCCATCACGCTGGCGGTAGACTTCGTCCAGCCGCGCGAACAGCACCGGATGCATGGAAATGGCGCTCCAATGCGCCGACAGGCGCGGCGCCAGCTCCATCTCGATCGCCTGCAGCGCCTCGTTGGTCGCTGCGGAGGTGAGATTGTAGAACACCCCTTCCACCTTGGTCAGCAGGCGGCCGCTTTTTTCCAGCGCCAGCACGACATTGTCGAAGCTGGGCGGTTGCGGATTGCCCGCAATGGCCACGATCTCGGCCGTGTGCTCGGCCAGGGCGCGGTCATAGGCGGGGACGAAATGCTCCGGCCTGATCCGGTCCAGGGGCGGCGCGCCATAGGGCGCGGTCCAGTCTTCGAAGAAAGGGTTTGTCATGACCCCATTATAGGGTCAGTGGATTTCCCATACCACCGAGACATCGGCCGTGACGCTCTGCTGGCCGGCCGCCACGGGAGTGGGGGCTGCGGACATCGCCATCACCTTGTAAAGCGGCCGGGGCGGCTCGGCGCCGCCGCCTTCGCTGATGGACAGGATTGGGCCAAGGCTGACACCGGCCGCCCTGGCATAGGTTTCGGCACGGGCCCGCGCATCGGCGATGGCATCGGCGCGGGCTTTTTCCAGCAGCGGCGCGGGCGCGGCGATATCAAAGCTGATGCCGTTCATCTGGTTGGCGCCGGCCGCGACCAGTGCATCCAGGCCTGCGCCAACCTTCGACACATCCTCCAGCCGCACCGACACTTCATTATTGACCTGATAGCCCGTCAGCCGGCGCGGGTTGTTGTTGTCGCCATTGGTATATTGCGGGGAGATGTTGAAGCCGGTGGTCTGGATGTTCTTCTCGGCCACGCCCAGTTTCTTCAGCGCGGCGAACACGCCGTTCATGCGGCTGCTGTTGGCGGCCAGCGCCGCGGCGGCGGTGGGGGCGTTGGTGGTGACCCCGGCATTGACGGTGGCGACGTCGGGGGCAGTGCGCACCTCGCCATGCCCGTTCATCGCCAGGGTCCGCGGCACCGGATCGGCGGCCAGGGCTGGGGAGACGAGGGCGGCGGCCAGGGCCAGACCCAGCAAAAGACGGTTTTTCATGATCGCTTCTTTCAAAATTTGGCTACCCATCCAAAGGAAGGGTGGGCGAAAACAGGGGCGAAATCGAGGCGGTTGGCGGCCCGGAAAATCCTGTTATACCCCCTTTCAGGTAGGGCCTGTAGCTCAGTTGGTTAGAGCTGACCGCTCATAACGGTTAGGTCGCAGGTTCGAGTCCTGCCGGGCCCACCATTGGCTTCGCTCACGGCGGCCCCGCTAGGTTTCTTCAGGATGCGCCTCGCACATGGGGACGGCGCACCACGTTTCGTCTCACCTTCGTTTCCGGCGACACCACAGCCAAGACTGCCGCGCGAAGGCGCCACCAAATGGCCAAGGTTCGCTGGCCGTGGCATCGAAAGGTAACGTCACGCGCGAAGCAGCCGACCACTGGACGCGGCTTGATGGAGAGCAAACGTCCGGCGGCAATTACTTCATGTTTATCAACGGATTATAATCGCTCTTGCCTGAAGGAAATTACTGCTCATGCTGACGGTCGCGCAGGATGCGGCCATTGAATGCTGCACTTGCGATAT
>CANGRN010000167.1 GCA_947455695.1 Alphaproteobacteria bacterium | reverse complement strand
CCCGACACCGCGCGCACCGGGACCCCGCCCATGTCCGACATCGTGGCCGAAGGCCGGGCGATGGAGGAACGGGGCGAGGTGCTGCATGTCTCGCTGTTTCCGGTGCAGCCCTGGATCGACACGCCCGATCTGGGCTTTGCCGCGCTGGTCTGTGCGGAAAGCAAGGAGGCGGCGCAGGCCGCGGCCGACAAGCTGGCCAAGATGGCCTGGGACCGGCGCAAGGAATTTGAACCCGACGTCATGGCGCTCGAAGAAGCCATCCGCATCGGTCTGTCGTCACCCGGCCTCACCGTGGTCAGCGATGCCGGCGATGCGCCGTCGGGCGGCGGCGCCGGCGACTCCACCGCCGTGCTGGCGGCGCTGCTGAAGGCGGGCGCGGACAAGGCGGACCGCATCTCCATCTGCACCATCGCCGATGCCGAAGCCGCAGCCGAGGCGGCGAAGGCCGGGGTGGGCAACACCGTGACTTTGGATGTGGGTCACAAGCGCTCCGGCCTTGGCGATCCGCTCCGGGTGACCGGCACGGTCAAGGTGATCAGCGATGGTACCTATCTGCTGGAAGGCCCCGGCTATAACGGCATGATCGGCGAGATGGGATTGACCGTGGTGCTGGCCATCGGGTCCATCCGGCTGAACCTGCGTTCCATCGCCCATTTCGAATGGGATCTGGGTATTCACAAATCGGTGGGCCTGAACCCGGAAAGCGCGGCGCTGGTCTTCGTGCGCTCGCCGGCGCATTTCCGCTGTTCCTATACGCCCATCGCGGCGCGCATCTTTCTGGCGGATACGCCGGGTCCCACATGCGTGAACATGCGGCGCATCCCCTTCACCAAGGTGACGCGGCCCTTCTATCCCCTGGATCTGGTGAATGATTAAGCGCGCTGCCTGGCGGATGCGGCACGCTTTAGCGGAGCATAGCTCCTGCGGAAATCCTTCAGCACCGGGCGCAGGCCCAGTTCGCCGATCTGGATGATCGCCTGGTCCAGCGGCACCCAGGCCAGGGTGCGGGCGCCTTTCTCGGGCCAGTCATGCAACTGTTTGGTGACGGCCAGCGCGAAGACGTCCACGCTGCAGGGCAGGCCGCTGCCGTCCTTCTTTTCCTTCAGATAGTGGTAGGTGCCGACCGGCTTGTCGCTGATCTTGCCGGTGACGCCGGCTTCCTCAAAGGCTTCGCGGGCAGCGCTTTGCGCCGGTGTCAGGTCGGGCTCGGGCCAGCCCTTGGGCAGGATCCAGCGCCTGGAATTGAGGGACGTGATCAGCAGGACTTCCAGGACGGGCCGCGCGCGCCAGCACAGGGCCGCCACCTGCTTGCCGTGTTCGCGAAAGAGAGCCTCGCTCTTCAACCGTCCCCGCGTGATTCGTTCGCGCCATAGTACGGTTCATCCGTCTACGGCCCAAATCGGCGGGTTAACGATTGGCTTCAGCCCAGCCCAAAGGCGGCGGCCAGCAGATAGAACACCGCGCCGATCAGCCCGGCGGCGGGCATGGTCACAATCCAGGCCACGACGATGTCCTTGGCCACGTTCCAGCGTACCGCCGACACGCGGCGGGCCGCGCCCACGCCGACGATGGCGCCGGTGATGGTATGGGTGGTGGAAACCGGCACGCCCAGCCAGGTGGCGCCGAACAGGGTGACGGCGCCCGCGGTCTCGGCGCAGACGCCCTGCATCGGCGTCAGGTGGGTGATGCGCGAACCCATGGTGCGCACGATGCGCCAGCCGCCGAACAATGTGCCCAGCGCCATCGCCGCCTGGCAGGCCATCACCACCCAGAAGGGCACATGGAACTTTCCGCCTTCCATGCCGTGCGCGAACAGCAGCGCGGCGATGATGCCCATGGTCTTCTGGGCGTCATTGCCGCCATGGCCCAGGCTGTAGGCGCTGGCGGAAATGAACTGCACATGGCGGAAGACCTTGTCCACCCAGATCGGGTGCGCCTTGATGAAGCTCCAGGACACGACCAGAATCAAAAGCAGCGCGACGACAAAGCCGGTGGCCGGCGACAGCACGATGGCCGCGGCGGTCTTGCCCAGGCCCGACCAGACCACGGCGTTCCAGCCGCCCTTGCACAGGCCGGCGCCCACCAGCCCGCCGATCAGCGCGTGGGACGAGGACGAGGGGATGCCCGCCAGCCAGGTCACCACGTTCCACACAATGGCGCCCATCAGCGCCCCGAAGATCACGGCGTCATCGATGATGTGGGGCGACACGATGCCGGTGCCGATGGTGGCGGCGACATGCAGGCCGAATACCGCAAAGGCGATGAAGTTGAAAAACGCCGCCCAGGCCACGGCATAGCGCGGCGACAGAACCCGGGTGGACACGATGGTGGCGATGGAATTGGCCGCGTCATGCAGCCCGTTCAGAAAGTCGAAGATCAGGGCGATGGCGATCAGGATCGCGATCAAAGCCATCAGACTTGCTCGATGACGATGCCGCTGATGCGGTTGGCGACGTCTTCAAAGCGGTCCACCACCTTTTCTAGGTGGTCGTAGATCTCGTTGCCGACGATGAAGGCCATGGCGTCGCCGCCCTTGTGCTTGAGATACAGCGCCTTGATGCCCTGGTCGTTCAGCTCGTCGGCCTGTTCTTCCAGCCGGGTGATCTCTTCGGCGATGGCATTGATGCGCGCCTGGCTGTCGCGCATGGAGCCCAGCAGGCTCACTGCTTCGACCGTCAGCTCGGCGCAGCGCAGGATGATGTCGGCCATCTGGCGCATCTGCAGCTCAAAGCTGCTGACTTCGAACAGGGTAATTGCCTTTGCAGTCTTCTGCATCTGGTCGATGGCATCGTCCAGCTGGCCGATCAGGTCCTTGATGTCGCCGCGGTCGAAGGGTGTGATGAAGGTGCGGCGCACGCCGATCAGCACATCGCGGGCGATGGCATCGGCCTGGTTTTCATGGGCGACGATGCGGCGGCAGGCCTCGGCGACGCCCGGGCCGCCTTCCAGCAGGTCGCGCAGCGCAATGGCGCCCTCGACCAGGGTGCGGGCATGGGCATTGAAAAGAGCGAAGAACTTTTCTTCGCGGGGCATCAAAGCCTGGAAAAAGCGCAGCACTGGGGACCCCCGGTTTGGCCGCTTGATTGCTATGCCGTCATGCGGGCGTCAAGCCGGTCCCGGTTTGGATAAAAATACCAGCAAATACAAATGATTAGGGGCGGCACTGGCGCGC
Organism: Alphaproteobacteria bacterium; assembly: GCA_947455695.1. Taxonomy (GTDB): domain Bacteria; phylum Pseudomonadota; class Alphaproteobacteria; order Micropepsales; family Micropepsaceae; genus Rhizomicrobium. Next base: position 1,654 of record CANGRN010000167.1, on the reverse strand, counting down.
CGCCCCTGTCACAATGGGCGTGTTTGCCCGCTTATTTGTCGTCCGGCGGGCCGAAGACGAAATGGTCGCGGCCGGTGGCTGGATGGTGAACTTCTGTCAACATGGTGCCGGGCTTCAATTGCCGCCGCCGGTCGCCTGCTCCGGCTGGTACCAGTGCAGATTGTCGGGGCGCGGAATGTAGGCCAGGCGCGTGGACGGGCCATCGCCATAGGGCATGGCGCGATGCCAGCGGCCGGTGGGCGCGGCGACCAGGTCGCCATCGGTGACGGTGACCAGCTTTTCGCCTTCGACCAGGAACTGCTGGGTACCTTCGACGATCAGCCAGATCTCCGGGAAGTTGGCGTGGAAGTGGCCCCACACATTGTCGGGCGGGGTCGGCACACCCTTGGCCGAGCGCAGGATGGTGACATAGTTGTTGTCGTCACGCAGCCAGACGCTGCGCTTCTCGCCGCCCTGCACGATCTGCTTTTCAAAATCGATATAGGGGACGTTGACCTTGCCGTCATAGTTGCCATGGCCGCTATAGACCGCCTTGATATATTCCACGCCCTTCACCGGTGTGGGCGTTTCGCTCAGCGGATAATCGGGAGATTCGCCCGCGGGCCGCATCTCGAAACGCAGAGCCGGTTCATTGCCCACCACTTCCATGCTGTATTGCAGGCGCTTGGGCACCTGGATCAAAAAGTGCTTGGAGGCGATGAACGGCTCCTGGCCTTCGATGGTCACTTTCATCTGGCCGGACTGCACCACCCAGAAGACGCGGTCATCGGCATAGAACTGGGTCTTGGTCTTTTCGCCGGGCGCCATCGAGATCCAGGCGCCGGCATAATCGCGGCTCAGGAACACGTCCTGTTGCCAGCTCTGCTTGCCCCTGTGCGCGGCCAGCACGTCGGCCAGGCGGTAGACCAGCTTGTTGGGTCCGGTGAAGGGCGGCAGCTTCGCGGGCTTGGCGGCCCAGGCGACGGTGTTCTTGGACGTGGGCGCCGGCGCGGTGGCCTGCGCCTGCGTCTGGGCGAACGCATCCGATCCGATGGTCAGCGCAAGTGCGGCCATCGCGGCCCATTTTATGATCTGCATGATATCCTCCCAAAACCCTTCTGATGAGGGCGTTTTCTGGAGGTTACCCTAGCAGCGGCATGGGCGTCGGGCCAGCGGCACGGGCGCCGCAGTCAGGCATCCGTCAGCCACTGGGTGCGTGGACCTGGGCCAAAATCTCGTAGGACTTGCGCCGGGCGGCCGCATCGAAGATCTGGGCCGTGACCATCAGCTCGTCCGGCCGGTGCTGGGCGATGAAGCTGCCCAAACCTTCGGCAATCGCCGTCGGATCGCCCACGATGGCGCAGCGCAGCACGCTGTCCAGCATGTCGGTCAGGCGCGGGTCGAGACGGTCGCGATAACCTGGCAATGGCGGCGGCAGCGGCGCGGGATGGCCGGTACGCAGGTTGATGAAGGCCTGCTCCAGTGACGTGAACAGCAGCTGCGCTTCTTCGTTGGTATCGGCGGCGAAGACGTTCAGCCCCAGCATGACATACGGCTTGTCCTGATACGGCGAGGGGCGGAACTGCTGGCGGTAAAGCTGCAGGGCGTATTCCAGATCGGCCGGCGCGAAATGCGAGGCGAAGGCATAGGGCAATCCCAGCGCGGCGGCGAGCTG
>CANGRN010000166.1 GCA_947455695.1 Alphaproteobacteria bacterium | reverse complement strand
GACCGGCGGACAGGCCGGCAGCGCCCTCCTCCATGCCCTGGCGGATCAGGCCCTTGATCTTCTCCATCTCCTCCGGCGTGGGCTGACGATTGCCATACCCCATCACCGAGGCCCGCACTTGTCCGGCGCCGACATAGGACACGACATTGGGGCCGATGCCCTTCTTTTCCAGATAAGTGAAGAAGCCGCCCAAGGTCGTCCAGCTGCGCTTGACCGGCGGCGTCACCATCATCGGGTCATCCACGGCCGGACCCAGCACCGGCCCGGCCGAAAGATGCTCGCCCATCAGCTCGGTGGTGATGCCCTGCGTCACCTTGGAAAGGCCACGGCCGTCGAACGCCAGGCCGAATTCCGAATGGCTGTGCATGTCGATGAAGCCCGGCGTCACCACCTGGCCCGCGGCGTCGATCACCTTTTTGGCCTTCACCGGGGCGCGGCCGACATACACGATCTTGTCGCCGCTGATGGCGACATCGGCCTGCATGCGCGGACCGCCGCTGCCGTCGATCACCTGACCGTTCTTGATCAGCAGGTCCACTTCCGCCGGTTGGGCGAAGCTGGCCAGCATGGGAACGCCGGTGAACAGAATGATGGCGGCGAGAAGTTTGCGGGCTGCGATCATGACGGGTCCCCTGTTAATGCGCTTTGGAGCGCTTCTTCTTTGTAGCGTCGAACGTGATGGCCTTCTGGTCCGCACTCTGCGCACTCAGTTCCTTGGCACCGGCCGGAAAGCCGTTGCTCTTGAGAATGAAGGCCGTGATATCGGCATTGGTGGCCGGGCTCAGCGAACCGGTGCGGCCCAGCGGCATGGCATGGGTGATGTAATCCACCAGCACGTCCAGTGTGCTGCCCGACCAGTAGGGCACGAAACGTCCCACCAGCGGCGGAATCTCGAAGGTACCGCCCAGATTGGGGCCATGGCAGCGGCCGCAATTCTGCTGATAGGCGGTCGCGCCCCGCGACGCCTGGTCTTCGGTGTAGACACCGTCCCACACGGATTTCGCATGGCCGCTTCCCGCGGTCACGAGCGATACAGCAAGTCCCAGGATGATTTTGCGCATCATGTTGCCTCAGGCCCGGCTGACGGGAAAATGCGCAAACAGATCCTCGATCACCTTCACGGCGCGTTCGGATTCGGCACGGTTCACGCTTTCATCGCTGTTGTTGTAGCCCTTGAGTTCGCCATTCTCGAGCGCCATGACCATGATGCCATCGCTCTTGGACAGGATTTGCACGTTGCGATAGGTCAGGGCGTAATTGACTTCCGGTTGCGGGATCAGCCAGCCGGTCTGGCCGCGCACCGGCACCATCGCCTTGTCCTGCCAGAAGTCGCGCGCCGCAAAGCCGGTGCAGTCGATCACCACCTTCTGTGGCAAGTGGCCCAGTTCGGCCGGGGCATGGAAATCCCGCATCACGATCTTGCCGCCGCGGGCGAAGAACTCCTCCGTCAGCAGGTGGCCATATTCGGTGAAGTTGAAGAACATGCTGGTCGAACGCGCCGCATATTTCACCGGAAACGGGTTGGCATCCGGCGGCAGTTCCTGGGTATGGGCGGTGATGTCCTTGATGCGGTCGCTGTACTTGGCGAAATCCTCGCTGGAGGTGGGCCCGCCCGTCCAGCTTGGCGGCGGCAGCTTGGGCCAGGTGGGATCCACCGGCTGCGGCGTGCCGCGCGGCGCATCGGTCAGGTAATAATGGTCGGTGAAGGCGACGGGGTTGCCGGCCATGCCGATATAGGGGCGCAAATTCTTCCAGGAAATGCGCGCCATCTGTTCCCAGGTGTCGCCGAAATGGGCCGGCGCTTCCGATGTCAGGGCGATGCGCGAATCCGGGGTCCAGCTGCCGTTGGCGCGGACCGAGCGGGTGCGCGGCAGCAATTCGCGGGTATAGATGGTGACCTTGGCGCCGGCGCGCAGGGCGGTGATGGCCGATGTCAGCCCGATGATGCCGCAGCCGACCACCGCGATTTCCTTCGGGCTGCCGGACAGGGCCTTGGCGACCGCCATGTCGGCTGATCCCCAAGACAGCGACCAGCCCGAACCGCCATGGCCGTAATTGTGCACCACGAGGCAATCACCGACCTGTTCCACATCCAGGTTGGGACCCTTGGTGCGGAACGGACGGATGCACACTTTAAAGTCGAAAAAGCGATCGGAATGGGCACGCACCGGCGCCAGCACGGGCGGGCGGTCCATCTGCAGGACAGTGGAAGCGGGTTTGGGGACGGGCGCCGTGACGGGCGCGGCGGATTGCGCGGCACAGCCGCCAAGCCCCATGACCCCGCCCAGCGCGAGCGAATTCCGCAGAAGATGCCGCCGGTCCATCAACCCACCCCGTACAACCCCGCGTCTTTATAGCAGGGGCGGACCGGTCCGTCTGCGGTCACAGCGTCGCTTCAGCCCGGCCGGGTCGCGGCCCAGATGACATGGCGCACGCCGCGCCCTTTGTTTGCGCGCGCCTTGACCACTTCCACGGCAAAACCGGCGCGGCGCAATTGCTCGGTAAAAACATCGCTGGGCGCCGCCGACCAGATCGTCAGCAGCCCCTTGGGCCGCAGCGCCTTGCGCGTCGCTTCCAGCCCGCGCCGGGTATAGAGCCGGTCATTGGCGCTGCGGCTCAGCCCATCCGGGCCATTGTCCACATCCAGCAATATGGCATCGAATGCGTCTTTGGCCCCGGCGTGGGCGGCGCCGACAGCGCCTTCATGGATTTTCACCCTGGGGTCATCCAGGCAGCCTGCGGTGAGGTCCGCCATCGGCCCACGCGCCCAGGCCAGGACAGCGGGCACCAGTTCGGCGACCACAACTTGTGCGTCCTTGCCCAGCCCCGCCAGCGCCGCGCGCAAGGTGAAGCCCATGCCATAGCCGCCGACCAGAATGCGAACATTGCGCCGGCCCCGCAGCCTTTCGCAGGCCAGGTCCGCCAGCGCGATTTCCGAACTGCTCATGCGGCTGTTCATCAGCGGCGTGGGGCCCGCAAAGATCGCGAACTCGGTGCCCCGCTGCATCAGCCTGAGTTCCCCCTCGCCGCCGGGCACCGCCGCCGTGCCGAGATGAACCCAGGGGATCATCGTTTGGCTTTTGCGGGCTTCTTGGCCGGCTTGGCAGACTTCACAACTTTCTTGGCCGCGGGCTTGGCGGCCGCCTTTGGCCTGGCTTCCGCCTTTGGCTTTTCCGCCGCCTTCTTTGCCACCACCGCCTTGGGCGCGAGTTTGATTTTCACGGGCGGCGCGGCTGGCACAGGCGCCTTCTTGGGCGCAGCGGCTTCCACCTCTTCCGGCGCCTTGGTCTTGGGCGGCAGCGGGGGAACAGACTGGCCGGCCATCAGCATCAGCAGGCGCGACGACAGGGTCTTGGGCTTGGCGCTGGCGGTATCCACCGGCGCGTCGGTCAGGAACGCCTTCACATCAGTCTTGGAACGGCAGATGCGGGCCTTGCCGGAATTGACCAGGACGGGACCGTCGATCAGCGTGGGATGCTCCACCACGCCGTCCCAGAATTCATTTTCGCTCAGGAAGCGGTCATCAAGCTGCAGCGAACGAAACAGGGGATCATATTTCTTCACCAGGCTCTGCTCGCTGGACTTCAGCAGCGCGGACAACTGCTTGAGCGCATCGCGGGTGGGCGGCGTAGTGATGTAATCGATGACGACAGGCTCCTGCCCGGTACGGCGCACTTCTTCCAGCACATCGTCACAGATATCGGTGTCCGGATCGCAATAGACGGTGAGCCGCGCCGCGGCCTGCTCCCGGGGCCTGGGCTTTTCCTGTATGGCCGCCGGCGGGGTTGGCAGCAGCACCAGATTCACGGCCTTGGGGCCCTTGGCGTCGGGCTGTGTCTCGAACGAGACGCGCTGGCCGGGCTTCAGCCCCGGAACGCTGCCGGAGGATGCGGTGGGGACAAAGACATCCTTGCCGCCGCCATCGGGAGTAATGAAACCAAAACCCTTGGCGGCATTGAAAAACTTGACGGTACCGTGCGGCATGAAATTCCTGATCGCATAGCCGGGCGAACACTTCGCCCTGCGGGATGTTGATAGTCAGTCTTGGGGTTCCGATGGTCCCGCACCCTGTGGGCGGATGGCACATGACAGTGCCATATCGAATCCTGAACCTACCTATAGTCGGCAGGATCAGGATTGCCAAGCTGGGATACCGGCATGTCCGGCACACGTCATTTACCGGTTTCCCGGCGGCCATCCCAAGCCTGGCACAGGTGAGTTCCGTGCCGGCCGGCGGCGCCCTGTTTCACGCGACATTGAATGGAGGCTTATCCCGCAGCAACGGCAAAAGCTGCTCGCCTTGCCGTTTTATCTCACTCAGATAGGGCGTGTCGGACAGGATGAAATGGGTGATCCCCAGCTCCTGGTACTTGCGCAAGGATGCGGCGACCTCGGCAGCCGAGCCGACCAGCCAGGTCGCGCCTGCGCCGCCCCCACCAAACTTCGCCGGCGCCGTATAAAGATTGCTGTCCAGCACATCGCCGCGTGACTGCAGCGCCACCAAACGCTGCTGGCCGGCGGCCGCCTCGAACTGGTGACCGTTCCAGCCGGCGCCATTGGCCTTGGCCATCTTCACCACCCGCTCTTCGGCATCCGCCCAGGCCTGGGCGCTGGTATCGCGCACCAGGGTGGTGACGCGCAGACCAAATTCCAGCGGCGGAAGATCGCGGTCCAGTTCCCGGCTGAGCGTCTTGAGCTTGTCGATGCGTTCGCGCACCCCGTCCAGTGGCTCACCCCAGAACAACTGAATGTCGGCGTCGGTGGCCGCCGTGCGTTCCGCCGCCTCGGAAGCGCCGCCGAAATAGAGCGGCGGATGCGGGCGGTCCGGGCGCGCATGAATACGGGGCTGAACCGTCGAGTTCGTGACT
>CANGRN010000165.1 GCA_947455695.1 Alphaproteobacteria bacterium | reverse complement strand
GTGGCTGCCCCAGATGATCAAGGCGATGGGCTATTCCAACCTGGAGACGGGTTTCATCAGCGCCATGCCCTATCTGCTGGCGATGGGCGCGATGGTGGCGCTGGGTTATTCCAGCGACCGCAGCGGCGAACGCGCCGGCCATGTCGCCTTTGGCGCGCTGGCCGGCGCGGCCGGGCTGATCGGCGCCGTGTGGTTCGCCAACCACGGCCTGATCATCTTGTCGCTGTGTGTTGCCGCCAGCGGCATCTATGCGGCGCTGGCGGTGTTCTGGACCTTGCCGTCCGCGATGCTGCGCGGCACCGCGGCGGCGGGCGGGCTGGCGCTGCTCAACAGCTTTTCCAACCTGGGCGGTTATTTCGGTCCCACCTTGATGGGATGGGCCCGGCAGCAAACCGGCAACTTCACGCTTGGCATGGGGTTGTTGTCAGGCATGCTGGTGCTGGCCGCCGTGTCGGTGGTGGTGATTGGGCGGGTGTTCTTTCCGCGGAACTTGACTCCCTGAGGCCCTCTTGATTTGTCTGCCCTCATGACTCGGATATTTATATTCCCCGGACAGGGCAGCCAGAAAATCGGCATGGGCAAGGAGCTCGCCGATGCGTTTTCGGCGGCGCGCGAAGTCTTCCAGGAAGTGGATGACGCGCTGTCGCAAAAGCTTTCCAAGATCATGTGGGAAGGCCCGGAGTCCGATCTCGTCCTGACCGAGAATGCCCAGCCCGCCATCATGGCCGCCTCCCTCGCGGTGGTGCGCATTTTGGAAAAGGAAATGGGCCTGGATGTCGCCAGGCACGCGCACCTGGTGGCCGGTCACAGCCTGGGGGAATATTCGGCGCTTTGCGCCGCCGGGGCTTTCTCCTTGGCCGATACCGCGCGGCTTTTGAAGACGCGCGGCCAGGCGATGCAGTCGGCGGTGCCGGTGGGCGAGGGCGGCATGACCGCCCTGATCGGCGCCGAGATCGAACAGGCCGAGGAAGTTGCCAAGGAAGCCGCCGCTGCCGGTGGCACCTGCGTCGTCGCCAACGACAACGCGCCGGGCCAGGTGGTGATTTCCGGCACATTGGATACGCTGGCGCGTGTGCCCGACATCGCCAAGGCCAAGGGCATCAAGCGCGCCCTGCCGCTGGCCGTGTCCGCGCCGTTCCATTGCCCCTTGATGCAGCCGGCCGCCGACAAGATGGCGCAGGCTTTGGCCGCGGTTACCATCCGTCCGCTGGTGGTGCCGGTGCTGGCCAATGTCACGGCAAAAGAAGCCAACAATCCCGATCATGTCCGCCAGCTTCTGGTGGAACAGGTCACCGGCCGCGTGCGCTGGCGCGAGAGCATCCTGTCGCTGCAATCGCTGAAGGTGGACACCACGGTGGAATTTGGTGGCAACAAGGTCCTGTCCGGCATGGTCAAGCGCATCGATCCGTCGTTGCAGATGATCACGTTGGATACGCCCGCTGACCTGGAAGCTTTTGGAAAGGCGCTCTGAGATGTTTGACCTCACAGGCAAGACCGCACTCGTGACCGGCGCCTCCGGCGGCATCGGCGGTGCCATCGCCAAATCCCTGCACGGCCAGGGCGCCAAGGTGGTGTTGTCGGGCACCCGCGCTGAAGCGCTGGAAGCGGTGCGCGCCGAACTGGGCGAGGGTGCCTTCATTGCCCCGGCCAACCTGTCCGACATCGCATCCGTCGAAGCCCTGACCAAGTCGGCGGAAGAAGCCGCGGGCGGCAGCATCGACATCCTGGTCAACAATGCCGGCATCACCAAAGACAATCTCTTCATGCGCATGAAGGACGATGAGTGGGACCAGGTGATCGCGGTCAATCTCACCGCCGCCTTCCGCCTGTCGCGCGCCGTGCTGCGTGGCATGATGAAGAAGCGCTGGGGCCGCATCATCCAGATCACATCGGTGGTCGGCGCCACCGGCAATCCGGGCCAGGGCAACTATGCCGCCGCCAAGGCGGGGCTGGTGGGCATGAGCAAGAGCCTGGCGGCCGAAGTCGCCTCCCGCAACATCACGGTCAATGCCGTGGCGCCCGGTTTCATCCAGACCGCCATGACCGACGTGCTGACCGACCAGCAAAAAGAGATGATTGCTGCGCGAATCCCGGCTGGCCGGATGGGGCTTCCGGACGAAATCGCCGCCGCCGTGACCTATCTGGCATCGCAAGAAGCAGCCTATGTGACGGGCGAAACCATCCACATCAATGGCGGGATGGCGATGATATGACTTTAATTACAATAGCTTAAGCACTACATTGGCGAGACGGAACGGTTATGTTACCAAACCGGCCATCCCGCGAAGCACCGAAACAGCGGGTCCGGCGTTTCCCCATTTGCCGGTTTGAAATCTAGAGAGGCTTACAAGTCCATGAGCGATACTGCCGAGCGCGTGAAGAAGATCGTCGTCGAACATCTCAATGTCGATGCCGAGAAAGTCACGGATACCGCGTCCTTCATCGAAGACCTGGGCGCTGACAGCCTCGACACCGTCGAGCTGGTCATGGCGTTCGAAGAAGAATTCGGCATCGAAATTCCCGATGACGCGGCCGAGTCCATCGTGACCGTCGGTGACGCCGTCAAGTATATCGACAAAGCCAACGCCTCCTGATCCGGCGCTGAAGGTCATAGGACCATGCGCAGGGTCGTAGTCACCGGCCTGGGGCTCGTCACACCGCTGGCATGCGGCGTGGAGGAGACTTGGTCGCGTCTGCTTGCCGGGCAATCGGGCGCCAGCGCCATCACCAAGTTCAAGGTGGATGACCTGGCGACCAAGATCGCCTGTCAGGTGCCGCGCGGCGATGGCTCGGACGGCACCTTCAATCCCGACCAGTGGGTGGACGCCAAGGAACAGCGGCGCATGGATGATTTCATCATCTATGGGCTGGCGGCGGCCAAGCAGGCCGTCACCGATTCCGGCTGGGTCGCCCAGAGCGACGAGGACAAGTACCGCACCGGCGTGCTGATCGGTTCGGGCATCGGCGGGCTGGACGGGATCGAGCAGGCCTCGATCCTGGTCCATGAAAAAGGCCCGCGCCGCCTGTCGCCCTTCTTCATTCCGGGCCGGCTGATCAATCTTGTGTCGGGCTATGTCTCCATCGAGCACAGCTTCAAGGGTCCCAACCACGCGGTGGTCACCGCCTGCGCCACCGGCGCGCACGCCATCGGCGATGCCGCGCGGCTGATCGCGCTGGACGATGCCGACGTGATGGTTGCCGGCGGCGCCGAAAGCGCGGTCTGCCGCATCGGCATTGCCGGCTTCAATGCCTGCCGCGCCTTGTCGACCGCCTACAACGACACGCCCACCAAGGCCTCGCGTCCCTATGACAAGGACCGCGATGGTTTCGTGATGGGCGAGGGCGCCGGCATCGTGGTGCTGGAAGAGCTGGAACACGCCAAGGCACGCGGCGCGAAGATTTATGGCGAAGTCACGGGCTATGGCCTGTCGGGCGACGCCTATCACATCACTGCCCCATCGGAAGACGGCGATGGCGGCTACCGCGCCATGCAGATGGCGCTGAAGCGCGCCGGCATCGCCCCGTCCGACATCGATTACGTCAACGCCCATGGCACATCCACCATGGCCGACGGCATCGAGCTGGGCGCAGTGGAACGCCTTCTGGGCAATGCCGCGGCCAAGACCGCCATGTCCTCGACCAAGTCCTCGATCGGGCATCTTCTGGGCGCGGCCGGTTCGGTGGAAGCGATCTTCTGCCTGCTGGCGATGCGCGACGGCATCGTGCCGCCCACCATCAACCTGGACAATCCCGATGTGGTGACGGCCATGGATCTGGTGCCCCACAAGGCGCAGAAGCGTGACGTCAAGATCGCCATGTCCAACAGCTTCGGCTTCGGCGGCACCAACGCCGCCCTGATCCTCTCCAAAATTTGATGCGTCTGCTTTTCGTCCTGGCGGTGCTTTGCGTCATCGCCGCCGGGGTGTTCGAATGGGCCTGGTCGGCCTGGGACGGCCCAGGCATGCCGGCGCGTTCGGGCAACGAAACGGTGGTGATGGTGGCGCCCCACACCCGCGTCCATGACATCGCCCAGGCCCTGGAACAGACGGGCGCACTCAAGAGCGCGGTGATCTTCGAGCTCAACCTGCGCCTGCGCGGCCTGGCCGACAAGATCAAGGCCGGCGAATACGCCATACCCTCGGGCGCTTCGATGCACGCCATCGCCGACATCCTGGTGAACGGCAAGTCCATCCAGCACAAGCTGACGGCCGCCGAAGGCCTGACCAGCGACATGATCTGGAAGCTGGTGCAGAAGAACGATGTGCTGGTGGGCGATGCCGGACCGGTGCCTGCGGAAGGCACGCTGCTGCCGGAAACCTATCTCTTCACCCGCGGCGAGACCCGCGCGCATCTTTTGGCCAAGATGGCGAAGGCCCAGGACGCTTTCCTGGCTGGCAAATGGGAAAGCCGCGCCGGCGGCCTGCCGCTGGCCTCCATGCGCGAGGCGATCATCCTGGCCTCCATTGTGGAAAAGGAAACCGGGCTGGCCTCGGAGCGCCGTCATGTCGCCGCCGTCTTTATCAACCGGCTGAAGATCGGCATGCGGCTGCAGACCGACCCCACCATCATCTATGACCTGACCAAGGGCTATCCGCTCGGCCGCGGCATCCGCGCCAGCGAGTTGGCGGCGGCAACGCCCTACAACACCTATGTCATCACCGGCCTGCCGCCGGGCCCCATCTGCAATCCGGGCAAGGACGCCATCGCCGCGGTGCTCAATCCGGAAACCAGCGACGATCTGTATTTTGTCGCCACCGGCCATGGCGGGCATGCCTTTGCCGCCACCATCGCGCAGCAGGAACGCAACGTTGCCGCCTATCGCGCTTTTGAGCGCCAGAACCACGCCAATGAGAACCTCGCGCCCGATCCGG
>CANGRN010000164.1 GCA_947455695.1 Alphaproteobacteria bacterium | reverse complement strand
GGAGCCCAGCTACCAGGAACTGAAAGTGCAGTTCGCCGGCGGCCCCGCCGGCATGACGCCCGACGAGGCGATGAAGTTCGACGCTTTCCTGGCCGACTACCGCGCCCACGGCAATGGCAGCCTGGGCATCAGCGTGCCCAATGGCGCGCCCAGCCGCGCCGCCATCACCTATTTCGCCGAACGCGCCGCCGCCACCGGCATCAGCCGCGACAAGATCCTGGTGTCCACCCATGACGTCGCCAACAACGATTGGCGGGTGGATATCAGCTACATCTCCTACCGCGCCCGCGCCGAAGCCTGCGGCCGCGACTGGTCGGACGATCTGGCCTTCACCCTGGACAACCGCACGCCCGCCAATTTCGGCTGCTCGGTCCAGCACAATATCGCCGCCATGGTGGCGGATCCCCGCGATCTGCTGGGCCCCGGTCCGATGGGTCCGGTGGACACGGCCCGCCGCGCCACCGTCATGGAGCATTACGAGAAGGGTGAAGTCACCCAGGCCGACAAGCGCACCGTGGACAAGGCGACCGAACAGTCCGCCGAAGCCTCCAACGTTGGCCAGTAAGACTTGAAGTGGAACAGGTTATGAGCACCAAGCCCCCGCCAGTGGAAAGTTTCGGCGCCGCCCCGCATGAGCGGCCGGTGCCGCGCATTTCCATCCACGCCTTCTGCGAATTTCCCGACACCGGCGCCGCCTTGCAGCGCGCCGGCGGCGACCGCCGCCTGTCCAAGGCGCACCTGCAAGTCCAGTTGGGCGGCGTCAATGCCGCCATCGAGCATTACAACGGCCAGATCACGCCCAACCTTCTGATCGTCGAAACCAAGCTGAACGGCGCCGATGCGCTGAACGAGCTGGACCTGCTGGCGGAAGTCTGCGACCCGGCGACCAAGGTGGTCGTGGTGGGCCGCGTCAATGACGTGGAACTGTACCGCGAACTGATGCGCCGCGGCGCGTCCGAATATCTGGTGGCTCCTTTGGAGCCCCTGCAGCTGATCGAAGTGATTTCCGGCCTGTACCTGGACCCGGGCGCTTCGCCCATCGGCCGCGTCATCGCCGTGGTGGGCGCGCGCGGCGGCGCGGGTTCGTCCACCCTGTCGCACAATATCGGCTGGTGCATCGCCGAAGAACTGCACATCAACCCCACCCTCGTGGACCTGGACCTGCCTTTCGGCACGGTCGGCCTGGACTTCAATGACGAAGCCAGCCAGGGCGTCTCCGACGCGCTGAATGCGCCCGAGCGTCTGGACGATGTGCTGCTGGACCGCCTGCTGCTCAAGCGCGGCGATCATCTTTCGCTGTTCACCGCCCCGGCCGCGCTGGAGCGCGACTATGACGCGGTGCCCGAATCCTATGAAGCGGTGATCGACGCGGTGCGCCAGACCACCCCTTGCGTGATCCTGGACCTGCCGCATGGCTGGCAGCCCTGGATCAAGGCCACCCTGCTGGCCGCCGATGACGTTGTGATCGTGGCCACGCCCGATCTCACCTCCTTGCGCAACGCCAAGAACATCATCGAGCTGGTCAAGAATGCCCGCCCCAATGACACGCCGCCGCGCCTGGTGATCAACCAGGTCGGCATGCCCAAGCGCCCGGAAATCCCCTCCAAGGATTTTGCCGAGACCATGGGCATCGATCCGTCGGCCATCATCGCCTTCGAGCCGGCCCTGTTCGGCCAGGCCGCCAACAACGGCCAGATGGTGATCGAACTGGCGCCCAAGGCGCCGGTGTCCGAAAGCGTGCGCCGGCTGTGCCGCCTGTTGACGGGCCGCACCATGCAGGGCACCGCGGGGCGCAGTTCGGCGTCGATCTTTTCATTCCTCAAGGGCAAGAAGCAGGCCTGATAATCCATGTTCGGCAAGCGCACCGCTCCTGAGCCTGCCTTTGGCAAGCCCGCGCCATCGCGCGAGAACGCCAATGCGCCGCCGCGCATAAACGCGCCGGCCAATGCCGATGCCGCGCCCGCAGTGCCGGCACCGCAGGCATCGCTGGTCGCCACCTCGGCCAAGCAGGCCGCGCGGGTGATGACCGACAGCCGCTCGGAAGACTATTACCAGATCAAGTCGACCATCTTTAACGCCCTGATCGACACCATCGACCTGGCGCAGCTGGCCCAGCTGGATCCGGATTCGGCGCGGGAAGAAATCCGCGACATCGTCAACGAGATCATCTCGATCAAGGCGGTGGTGATGTCCATCGCCGAGCAGGAACACCTGCTGCAGGACATCTGCAATGACGTGCTGGGCTATGGCCCGCTGGAACCGCTGCTGGCCCGCGACGACATCGCCGACATCATGGTCAATGGCGCCAACCGGGTCTTCATCGAAGTCGCCGGCAAGGTGCAGCTCACCAATATCCGTTTCCGCGACAATGCCCAGCTGATGAATATCTGCCAGCGCATCGTCAGCCAGGTCGGTCGCCGTGTCGACGAATCCTCGCCCATCTGCGACGCGCGCCTTCTGGACGGCTCCCGTGTCAACGTCATCGGCCCGCCTCTGTCGCTGGATGGTCCCACCCTGACCATTCGTAAGTTCAAGAAAGACAAGCTGACCCTGGACGATCTGGTCAAGTTCGGCTCCATCAGCCCGGACGCCGCCCGCGTGCTGCAGGTGATCGGCCGCTGCCGCTGCAATGTGCTGATCTCCGGCGGTACCGGTTCGGGCAAGACCACGCTGCTGAACTGTATGACCGCCTATATCGATACCGAAGAGCGCGTCATCACCTGCGAAGACGCCGCCGAACTGCAGCTGCAGCAGCCGCATGTGGTGCGCCTGGAAACCCGCCCGCCCAACCTGGAAGGGCAGGGCATGATCTCGATGCGCGACCTGGTCCGCAACTGCCTGCGTATGCGCCCCGAACGCATCATCGTGGGCGAAGTGCGCGGACCCGAGGCGTTCGACCTGTTGCAGGCCATGAACACCGGCCATGACGGCTCGATGGGTACGCTCCACGCCAACAGTCCGCGCGAAGCCATGAGCCGTCTGGAATCCATGATCACCATGGGCGGCTTCTCGCTGCCGATGAAGACCATCCGCGAAATGATCGTCGGTTCGATCGACGTGATCATCCAGGCCGAGCGCATGCGCGACGGCTCGCGCCGCATCACCAAGATCACTGAAGTGATCGGCACCGAAGGCGAAGTCGTCATCACCCAGGACCTTGTCACCTATGAAGTGCAGGGCGAGGACGAGACCGGCCGCCTGAAGGGCAAGCATATGGGCACCGGCATCGTGCGTCCCAATTTCTGGGAACGCGCCCGCTACTACAATCTGGAAAAAGAACTGGCCGACGCCCTCGACAAGGTCAACCAATGATCATTCTGGTCGGCATCCTGTTCGCGCTCGCGCTTGGGGGCGCGGCGTTTGCGTTCACCGGCGGCGATGAAAAGGCCCAGAAGCGCGTTGCCGCCGTGGCCAAGCCGCCGGGTTCGGCACGTGGCCGCAGCGTCCTGACGCCGGCCCAGGAAGGCGCCCAGAAGCGCAAGAACGTCGCGGCCATGTTGAAAGACGTGGAAAAGAACCGCGCCGCCAAGAAGGAAAAGCCCACCATGCGCCGCCGGCTGGAGCAGGCGGGCTTTCCCAAGACCTCTCCGCGCAGCTTCTGGATGATCTGCGGCATCATGGCGGCCATGGCGGCCAGCCTGGCCATCGCCACCCACCAGCCGCCGCTGATCATCGCGCTGGCGGTGTTCGTGGTCGGTCTTGGCCTGCCGCGCTGGGTGCTGGGCTTCCTCACCAATCGCCGCAAGAAGAAGTTCACTGAGAATTTTGCCCCCGCCATCGACGTCATTGTGCGGTCGGTGAAGTCGGGCCTTCCCACCAACGAGGCGCTGCGCATCGTGGCGCGCGAAGCCCCCAATCCGGTGGGCAGCGAGTTCCACAACCTGGTGGAAAGCACCAAGGTCGGCGTCACCATGGAACAGGCGCTCAAGCGCATGATGGAATCCATGCCCACCCCGGAAGTGGGCTTTTTTGCCATTGTGATGACCATCCAGGGCAAATCGGGCGGCAACCTGTCCGAGGCGCTGGGCAACCTGGCTTTCGTGCTGCGCGACCGCAAGCGCCTGCAGGGCAAGATCAAGGCGATGTCATCCGAAGCCAAGGCCAGCGCCATGATCATCGGTTCGCTGCCGCCGGCGGTGATGGGCATCGTCTATGTCACCACCCCGGCCTATATCAGCCGGCTGTTCACCGAAAAGCTGGGCAATCTGATGCTGGCGGCCTGCCTGATCTGGATGGCCACGGGCATCACGGTGATGCGCACAATGATCAACTTCAAACATTGAGGAGGACCTGATGGACAATCTGATGAACCTCCTGTTCGACAAGAGCTTCCTGATCACCCTGTTCGTGGGCATTCTGGCGTTTGCGACGGTGGTCACGCTGGGCATCCCGCTGCTGGAAACCAACGGGCTGGACGACCGGCTGAAATCGGTGGCCAAGCGCCGCGAGGAATTGCGCGCCCGCCACCACGCGACCTTGAGCGCCAAGCGCGGCGCGCTGCGCGTCGAGCCGACCAGCTACATGAAGGCGACGCTGGACCGCTTCAAGCTGGGCAACATCCTGGAAGGCGAGAATTCGAGGGAAAAGCTGGCCAGCGCCGGCTATCGCGGCCAGGCGCCGCTGATCACCTTCATGTTCTTCCGCTTTGTGATGCCGCCTGTGTTGTTCCTCGTCACCCTATTCTACCTGTTCCTGATCCTGCACCTGGAATGGTCGCCGGTTACAAAGATCGGCGCCGCCTTTATCGGCGCGCTGATCGGCTTCTATATGCCCGACCTGTTCGTGGGCAACATGATCCAGCGCCGCCAGCAATCCATCATGCGCGCCTTCCCCGACGCGCTGGACCTCATGCTGATCTGCGTGGAATCGGGCATGTCCATCGAATCGGC
>CANGRN010000163.1 GCA_947455695.1 Alphaproteobacteria bacterium | reverse complement strand
TGGCTGGAGCCCAGAATCCAGATCGGCACGTTGGTGCCTTCGCCGGGAATGGCGCGCACCAGCTGGCCTGGCTGGCTGGGCGCGAAGTAGGCCAGCAACTCCTGAACATCCTGCGGGAATGTGTCGACGCCCCCTTGCATGGTCCGGCGCAGCGCAATTGCGGTGCGCGGATCGGTGCCGGGCGCGCGGCCCAGGCCCAGATCGATGCGGCCCGGAAACAAGGACGCCAGCGTGCCAAACTGTTCGGCGATCACCAGTGGCGCATGGTTGGGCAGCATGATGCCACCGGCGCCGACACGGATGGTCTTGGTGCCGGCCGCGACATGACCGATCGCCACCGCGGTGGCGGCGGATGCGATGCCGGGCATGTTGTGATGTTCGGCCAGCCAGTAGCGGCGATAGCCCAGCGCTTCGACATGGCGCGCCAGCGCCAGGCTTTCCTGCAATGCCTCGGCGGCACCCAATCCCTGCTTGATGGGCGAAAGATCCAGGACGGACAGCGCGGTCATGGCTCCAACGTGGCGTTTTTTGCAATGCTTTCAAGGGGCGATGTGGAGGTCACATTTCGGACCCGATTGGTTTATAGGTAGCGGCAGGGGCCAAACACCTGCGCCATGCGCGGGCCGGCGAAGGATCACTGTCAATGAAACGCAGAAATCTCCTGCTCAGCGCAGGCGCGCTGGTGGTTTGCATCGCCTCGCCCGCATGGGCGGCCAATCCGGCGGAAGCCTTTGTCAGCGGCAATATCCAGGCGGGCTTTGACATCCTCAATGATCCGGCGGCCAGCGCGGGCCAGCGCCGCGAGCGTTTCGCGGCATTCTTGCTGGGCCTTACCGATGTGCGCCGCGTGGCGCTGTTCATGCTGGGCCGTTATGCCGACGGCGCCTCGCAAGCCGATCTCGATGCCTATGTCGCCGCCTACCAGGATCATGTGCAGGCGGTCTATCAATCCTATTTCGCGCGCTATGCCGGACAGAGTTTGCATGTGACGTCATCACGCGAACGCGCGCCCGGCGATTATGTCGTCACCACCAATCTCACCGGCAATGGCGCGGCGCCGATGGAAGTGGATTTCCGCGTGCGCACCGATGGACCCAGGCCACTGCTGCTGGATATCGGCGTTGCGGGCCTTTGGCTTGCACCGGCGCAACAGGCTGAGTTTCTCAGCGTGCTCGCGCAAAACAACGGCGACATCAAAGCGTTGAGCGCGCATCTGCGCGTTGCACACGCGCAATGAAACTTTCCGGAACTTTTGTTCCGAAAGTTGCAGCTTGAATTTGCGCGGACATGAAGTTATGTCGGCGTTGCTGGGGTGCATACACGCACGGAATGAATTGGTTCCGCGCACCAACTGAAAAAGTTTGACGCGCCCGCAAGTTCCAGAAGTTTCCTGAACCGTCCTTCACTCTGACCCCGTTGGGAGCCACTGTGTCCGATTCCAAAACTGTTGCTGTTCTGAAGCCGTCCCCGCGCGGCTTTGTCCGTACCCTGGTGTTCGGCACGCTTGTCGCAGCCGCCGCGCTGATGACGCAAAATCCCGCGACGCATTTCAAGGGCGTGAAGGTGCATCGTCCGATGCTGCGTCTGATCGATGCCACCGATGTGCAGCCATCCGCTTACGACGAAGAATCCGGCATGACCTCGGCGCAGCTTCTGAACCGCTGGGACGCCACCATCACCGAGGCCTCGCAGCGCTTTCATGTGCCCAAGGCCTGGATCCGCGCCGTGATGGCGCATGAAAGCGGCGGCCGCACCATGCTGGGCCAGGACAGGCCCATCGTATCCCGCGCCGGCGCCATCGGCCTGATGCAGGTGCTGCCCGCCACCTATGACGAGATGGCGACGCAGCACCAGCTTGGCGCCAATCCGTTCGACGCGCGCGACAACATCATGGCCGGCACCGCCTATCTGCGCTGGCTGCACCAGCGTTACGGTTTTCCCAAGATGTTCGCCGCCTACAATGCCGGCCCGGGCCGGGTGGCGCAGGGTGGCCGTCTGCCGGCCGAGACCCGCGCCTATGTCGGCGGCATCACCCGCAGCCTGAAGGTCGCCAGCGCGGCCGACGTGGTGAAGCTGACCCGTCCCGACGGCGCGGCGGTGAAGATCGACGTGGCCAAGGTCACGGCTGTGCGCGCCGCCCAGCCGGGCGAATATGCGGGCAGCGTCAAGGCTGTGCTGATCCTGGGCAAGCACAAGCGCCAGGGCGTGCGCGAAGAGGTCCAAGTCGCCACCGCCGCCATTCGCAGCGTCGGCGGGCTCATCTAGTCAGGGATGTTGGTCTAGCGCGCACCCGTCAGCCGGGTAATATCGCCCCGTCATTTGGGCGGGGACGGTTATGCGCAGCATTCTATATGTGACTCTGTTGCTGGGCGCAGCCGTGCCCGCGCTGGCGGGCCCGTTCGATGCCCCCAGCACCTTGCCTTACCAGGCGCCGCGCTTCGACCTCATAAAGGACGGCGACTATCAACCGGCCTTCGAGGCGGGCATGAAGCAGCAGCTGGCCGAGATCGCGGCTATCGCGGGCAACAAGGCCGCGCCCAGCTTCGACAACACCATCGTGGCGATGGAGCAGTCGGGCAAGATGCTGGAGCGGGTCAACAATGCCTTCTTCGGCGTGGTCCAGGCCAACACCAATCCCGCGCTCGATAAAGTGCAGACCATCGAGGCGCCCAAGCTGGCGGCGCACAATGATGCGATCTATCTCAACCCAAAATTGTTCGCGCGGGTAAAGACGCTGTACGACCAGCGCGGCGCGCTGAAGCTGAATCCCGAAGCGCTGCAGGTGCTGACGCTGTATTACCGCCAGTTCGTCCATGCCGGCGCCAACCTGTCGGACAAGGACAAGGTGCGGCTGCAGCAGATCAACAAGCAGGATGCCAGCCTGGAAACCGATTTCCAGCAGAGGCTGGTGGCGGGCGCCAAGGCCGGCGCGCTGGTGGTCAGCGACAAGGCGCAGCTGGCGGGCCTGTCGGATGCGGAAATCGCCAACGCGGCGCAGGCGGCCAAGGGGCGCAAGCTTGACGGCAAATATGTTCTGCCGCTGCAGAACACCACCCAGCAGCCGTTGCTGACGTCGCTGTCGGATCGCGCCACGCGCGAGAAGCTGTTCCAACTCAGCTGGACCCGCACCGAGAAGGGCGACAAGAACGACACCCGCGCCATCATCGCGCAGCTCGCCATGATCCGCGCCGAAAAGGCCAAGTTGCTGGGCTATCCCAACTATGCAGCTTATGTGCTGTACGACCAGATGGCCCAGACGCCGGCGGCGGTGGACAAGTTCATCCGCCAGCTGACGCCGGCCACCCGCGCCAAGGCGGCGGAAGAAGCCAGATTGATCCAGGCCGCCATTGACAAGGACGGCAAGCATTTCGATCTCAAGCCCTGGGACTGGCAGCGTTATGCCGAAAAGGTGCGCAAGGCGCGCTACGACCTGGATGAAGAGGCGCTCAAGCCCTATTTCGAACTGCACAAGGTGCTGGAGGATGGCGTCTTCTATGCCGCCACAAAGCTTTACGGCATCACCTTCAAGAAGCGCACCGACATCCCGGTCTATCACCCCGATGTGATGGTGTATGAAGTGTTCGACCAGGACGGCTCGAAGCTGGGCCTGATGTATTTCGATTACTTCAAGCGCGACAACAAGTCCGGCGGCGCCTGGATGAGCAATTTCGTCGGCCAGTCAAAACTGCGCGGCACAAAGCCGGTGATCTACAATGTCGCCAACTTCACCAAGCCGGCGCCGGGCGCGCCCGCGCTGATCAGCTTCGACGATGCCAGCACCATGTTCCACGAATTCGGCCATGCCTTGCATGGACTGTTCGCCGACCAGACCTACCCGCTGGTATCGGGCACCAACGTGGCGCGCGACTTTGTCGAGTTTCCCTCCCAGTTCAACGAACACTGGGCACTCTATCCCGACGTGCTCAGGCATTATGCGGTGAACTACAAGACCGGCGCGACCGTTCCGCAAAGCCTGGTGGACAAGATCAAGGCATCGGAGAATTGGGGCCAGGGTTATGCGCTGGGCGAACTGCTCGCCGCCTCGCAGCTGGACATGCAATGGCACACGCTCGCGCCCGGCACGCCCAAACAGGATGTGGATGCCTTCGAAACCCAGGCGCTGAAGAATACCGGCACCGATTTCCCCAATGTGCCCACCCGCTACCGCTCCAGCTATTTCCTGCACATCTGGGCGAACGGCTATGCGTCCGGCTACTACGCGTATCAATGGACGGTGATGCTGGATGACGATGCCTATGCCTGGTTCACCGCCCATGGCGGGCTGACCCGCGCCAATGGCCAGCGCTTCCGCGATCTGATCCTGTCACGCGGCCACACCCTGGATTACGGCCCCATGTTCCGGGCCTTCTATGGCAAGGACCCCGATATCGGTCCCATGCTGGAGCATCGCGGACTGGTGCCCCCCAAAAAATAGGGAACTTTCCAGTTTTTCGGACGTTTGTGCTCGAATTGGCCTTTTGCACGGCCGGGGGGTCAAAGGTTGTGCGGTTGAGGGGCAGGTCCACTCTTGTGATGTGTGCGGTCCTGGCCGCTGCGCTGGGGCTGCCGGCGCCGGGCGCGCGCGCCGATGCCGCGCTCGAATATGCGCTCAAGGCCGATTATCTGCCTAAGTTCACGGCCTTCATCACCTGGCCGGATGCCGCCTTCATCGCCCGGCCAACCGGTGACCATCTGTGTGCTGGGCCGTGATCCTTTCGGCAACAATTTGGTGGAAAGCGCCCGCGGAGTGCGGTTTGGCGAACGCCGCATCAAGATCCTGCGGCTGGCGGCGCCCGACCCGGAAGCGATCTGCCATCTTCTGTTCATCAGCGGCGACGAGGCCGTCGCCGAAGGTACTTTGGACGCCATGAAGGGCAAGCCGGTGGTGACGGTGGCCGATTCCGGCCTGAAGGCGCATG